>CAZKFU010000115.1:0-4886 GCA_964552165.1 uncultured Acidimicrobiaceae bacterium | reverse complement strand
CAATCGCTGGGAAGACACTCCCCGTCGACGTCCATGGTGACGACCTCGAGCCCGGTAGGCACTTGGGCCGAGCTGGCGGCCACCTTGTACATCGCGGTGCTCTCGTCGACCTCGTCGAACATGGCGTTGTAGATCATCGGCGCCCCGGCCTCGATGGCACGGAACACCTGGTGCCAATAGAGACGACCGCCGTGGCGCGGATACTCGTTGAAAGGCCGGGACGGGTCCGGGTTGTGATAGGAGTGACCCGGATAGACCACCGGCATGAAGTCTGCGTTGCACTCGGCGGCCGCGGTGATGTCGCCGATCATCGTCGGCTGCCAGAAATCCACGTCGCCAGGGACTCCATAGGCGCCGACCGTCCATGGGCTGATGACGTCGAGTGCGCAGTAGTAGTCGGCCCAGGCGGGATCGGGTTGGGCGTTTGGTTCCAGGGTGCGCCACAGAAAGGGGACGCCACCCACCACGGTGGCCTGATACCGCGGATCGGCGCTGTTCTGGAAGTAGGCCACCAACTCCCGCGCCTCCTCCGGGGTGCCGGGTCGATCGTCGAAGCCCAGGCCCCAGATGGCGACCACCGGCCGGCCCCGGTGATTCAGGTAGGCGGGGCTCTCGGTGATCCGGAGCTCGTCGACCAGGTAGTGCCAATCCTCGATGAAGGTCCGCACCAGGTCGACGGACCTGGCGTCGGAGCCGGTGACGTCGTACATGATCGCCCACACCCGCCCGTAGGCCTCGGCGCTGTCCCGCACGAGCGGAGTGATCTGGTTGCGCTGGCGGAGGCTAGGTGGGTCGAGAAGCTGGCCGCCGAAGCGCTGCAGGAACACCCCGTCGATCCCGTATTCGCTCATCCACTGGAAATGGCGGAGCACGGTGTTGGGGTTGGCGGTGGTGTACAGGTAGGCGGGGCTGCCGTCGGGGTAGGTCATGGCGGTGGGACACAGCTCCTCTTCTGCTAGCTCGGCGGTGTCGGGCCACATGTCCATCCGGTAGCGGTCGGTGGTCATGAGGTCGGTTCCCTCACCCCAGTGGTAGTAGTCGTCGATGCCGGAGCCGTCCCCCGGGCAGGTGAACCAACCCTGATAGCCCATGAAGAGCTTGCCCGTCATTGTCGAAGGGTCGATGGTGGTGTGAGGGAGGATGGGGATGGTCGCCCCTGGAGGGCTGATGGTTGGGGCTGATGTCGTGGTCGTCGCCGTCGCAGGTACCGATGTGGTGGAGAGCGCGCTGGTGGCGGGGAGATCGGCGCCCTGTGGGCTGCAGCCCGTGATCATCAACAGCAGGGCGCCGGCTATCGAGCGCTTCATGCGTTATCGAGCAGCGAAGGCGTCAGGGCATCGGTGCCGCGCACCTCGACCCGGATACCAGATAGCAGTGCCAACGTCGACCAGATCCTCGAGGGTCGGCGGAATCCTATCCCGAAGCGCCGCTCGGCACCGGGCCGGCTCTCTCGTTCTGGCCGGCCATGATTATGCCGGGCCTCCACCCCGGCACCCGCCCACCGGCCGGCGGCTGGATCGTCTCCACCGGGAAGCCGCTACGAGAGAGCAGCCACGAGACCACCGAATTCGAGTTCCACATCTCGCCGGCACCCAACTCGTCTCTCCCCCAGATCAAAGGCGGCACCAAGGCGACCAGATCGACCAGACGTCGCGCCAGGAACAGGTCACTGCTGAGGAGCTGAGGGGAATCCACCGCCTCGGCAACGTCGGGGATCACACCGTCCCGCCAGCAGCGCACCTCGTAACGGAACCAGCGGAACCTGGCGATGTGGCGACCGACGACCGGTCCCTCCACCATCACTCCACGAGATGCGGTGTCGGTGTCGGGACTGGGCCATGCGTTCTCGATGGTGAATCGTCCCTCGGGCAGACGGACCTCCAGCGCGGTGTGATAGAGGTCGAGCGGTGGTCGCCGCTCACGACGGGCGTGGATTGCCTCGTAGATGAGCCCGTTCACCCGCACCAGACCTGAACCCCCTGCCCCGAGGGGAATCCAGTAGAGGTCGATCCCGGTGCTCAAAGGCGCGGGAGCCATGCTCGGCTCGCCTCCCACGATCGAGTTCATATCGCTCCTTACTCCTACTCATTTCCCACAATGCTCGATCTCGTCAACATGAGATAGGGTCCAACGGCCCGACAGGGACCTGACCCACGACTCAAGGACGATGGCGCAAACAGGGATGCACATCAGAACCATCACCAGCACCGAGGTTGGGAACGCCGGCGAACCTGATGGCAGGTCGAGGGCTGATGGCTGATTTCAAAGACGAGTTCTCGGCCGCCTCGACTGCGGCCCTGGCGGACGAGCTGACAAAGGCCTGGCCGGCATTCCCCCGGAGTCGCTTCGAAGCCGGAATTGGCGATGCCCTGGCGCCACTGACGCTGAGCCAACGAGTCGGTTTGTTGGCCGAGAGGCTGGCCGATGCGCTGCCCGGCGATTTCGAGTCGGCTGCTGCGGTGCTGTGGGGCGCGCTCGAGTCATCGAGCTTCGACGGATGGATGACAATGCCGTGCGGCACGTTCGTTGCACGGGCGGGCATCGAGCACCCACACGTCGCTTTGCCCCTTCTGGCCGGCCTATCCCCCCGCTTCTCTTCCGAGGGACCGATCAGACCCTTCATCGAACAGCACCCAGAAGTCACATTCGAATACCTGCGCCGCTGGATCGACCACCCCGACGAGCATGTGCGCCGACTCGTCTCGGAAGGCACCCGCCCCCGACTGCCATGGGCGCCGCTGTTGCGTGAATTCATCGAAGACCCGACACCGACTATTGCGCTCCTCGACCTGCTCTATGACGACCCGTCGCCCTACGTGCGTCGATCGGTTGCCAACCACCTCAACGACATCGCGAAGGACCACCCCGACCTCGCTCTTGAATGTGCCCGCCGTTGGCTTCCCACCAGCGAGAACGCCGTCTGGGTGGTCCGTCACGGGCTCCGCACCATGGTCAAACACGGCAACCCCGAGGCCCTCGCGCTTCTCGGCGTCGATCACGACGCAGACATCCGACTTGTGGAGCTGAAGCTCGATACCCCGCGCGTGACGATCGGGGAGACCGCGTCATTCCGATTCACGCTCGAGCTCGCCGGCGACACCTCGGCCGATGCGATAGTCGACTACCGGGTCCACTACGTCGGCGCCAACGGCCCCCGATCACCGAAGGTGTTCAAGCTCACCCGCCGCACCCTGGTCCCGGGCGAACCGGTCACGATCACCCGCCGTCATCGCTTCGAGCATGTCTCGATCCGTCGCATCCACCCCGGTCCCCACCCGATCGACGTCCAGGTGAACGGCAAGATCCTCGGCACCTTCACCCTCGACGTCGAGGACCCGGAGCCAGATCGATGACGCGGTCCTTACTGACGGCTCCCTCCTCGCCGGCAGCAGCGGCGACTCATGGTGGGTAGGGCTCAAAGCCTTCGATGCGTTGAGTCTCTCTGACGAAGGCGACGATGGCGTCGATGTCGTCGGTGGTCAGGCCGGCGACGGGTGGCATGTCGCCGAAGTTCCAATGATGGGCGCGGGACCCGTCTCGAACCGCGAAATGGAAGGCACCGTCGGCGTGATGACTGGGTTCATAAATGACCGAGAGGTGGGATGGCCCCTTGTCGGTCCCGCGCAGATCGCTGCCGTGGCATTCGGCGCAGTTCGCCGCATAGAGGCCGGCTCCGGTAGCAACCATCTCAGGATCCTGGGATGGGATTTCGGCATTCCCGTTGGCGCCAGTGCAAGCAACCGCCACCATCACCGTCACCACGATCAGACTCACCTTGATGACTCTCACCCTGCTCTAACTCCCATCAGGCCGGTCTCACATCGATCCGCCTCAACAACTGCGCATTGATCGCCACGATCACCGTCGAGGCGCTCATCAGCACCGCCGCGGCGGCCGGAGCCAGCACGAACCCGGCCCAAGCCAGGGCGCCGGCGGCCAGTGGTATCGCCGCCACGTTGTATCCGGTTGCCCAGGCCAGGTTCTGGATCATCTTGCGGTAACCCGCCTGGGACAGCCGCCGGATGCCAACCACCCCGCGCGGGTCGTCGGAGGCAAGCACGATCCCGGCGGACTCGATAGCGACGTCGGTGCCGGCACCAATGGCGATGCCAACATCGGCTTGGGCCAGGGCGGGAGCGTCATTGACCCCGTCACCGACCATCGCCACCCGCAGGCCCCGCTGTTGCAGCTCGGCGACTTTGGAGTGCTTGTCCTCGGGGAGCACCTCGGCGAGCACCTCGTCGATGTCGAGCTCGGCGCCGACGGCGTCGGCAACCTGCCGGGCGTCACCGGTGATCATGGCTACCTGAACCCCGAGTCGGTGCAGTTGGTCGACCGCATCCCGCGATTCGGGCCGTATCTCGTCCTCGAGGGACAGGGCTCCGACCACCGCCCCGTCCTTGACGACGTACAGGACAGCCGCCCCGCGACGCTTCCATCCCTCGGTCGACTCCGCGACTGTGTCTGACTCCTCGAGGTTCCGTTCCCGGAGCAGGGTCGGGCCACCCACCGCCACCTGGGCGCCGCCAACGGTGGCCTCCACTCCCCGACCGCTCATCGACCGGAATCCGGATGCCCCAGGGACGTCACCACCTTTGTCCTTGGCCGCCCTTACGATCGCCCGGGCCAGAGGATGTTCCGAGTCAGACTCCACGGCGGCGGCAAGGGCCAGTAGACCGCTCTGATCCCCGTCGACGGCAGTGACCGCGGATACCCGGTGACTGCCCTTGGTCAGAGTCCCGGTCTTGTCGAATAGGACGATGTCCACACTTCGCATCCGCTCCAAAGCGAGACGGTCCTTGACCAGGATCCCGTTGCGGGCGGCCATCGAAGTGGAGATGGCTATCACCAACGGGATGGCCAGGCCCAACGCATGGGGACAGGCG
>CAZKFU010000114.1:0-4922 GCA_964552165.1 uncultured Acidimicrobiaceae bacterium | reverse complement strand
CCCCTGGGCAACAGCCAGCGATGAGGGATACCAGCTCACCCAGGGATACTTCGCTCTCGGCAACGGAGGTTTCTTCGGAGTTGGCCTTGGGGCGAGCCGAGCCCGATGGTCCTATCTCCCCAACGCTCACACCGACTTCATATTCGCGATCATCGGGGAGGAGACAGGCCTGGTGGGGGGGCTCACGGTGGTCTCGTTGTTCGCCGTCCTCGCCGCGGCGGGGTGGATGGTTTCCTCCCGCGCCCCCGATCGGTTGGGGCGGATGGCGGCCGCCGGGATAACCGGGTTTGTCTCGACGCAGGCTCTCGTCAACATCGGAGGCGTCCTTGGTGTTGTTCCCATCACCGGCATCGCGCTGCCCTTCGTCTCCTTTGGGAGCACCGCTCTGGTGACTTCCATGGCAGCCGTGGGGATCCTCGTCAACATCGCACAGCATGGCGTCAAGAAGAAGTCATGACCTTTGCCATCGCAGCCGCGGGGACAGGCGGCCATGTCTTCCCGGGGCTGGCCGTAGGTGAGGCGCTGCTCGCGCGCGGGGTGCCCATTGGAGACGTGATTTACATAGGGGGGTCGAGATTGGAGTCGTCGGTGTATCCCGAAGCCGGATTCCCCTTCCTCCAGCTCGAGCTGAGGGGGCTCCGGCGCAGCATCTCCCTATCCAACCTGAGGATCCCCCGAGTCGTCATGTCGGCGCGCCGGCGCATCTTTGAGATGTTGGAGGCGCGTGGCACAAAGGCCGCATTGGGGCTCGGAGGTTACGTGACGGTGCCGATGGCCATGGCGGCCACGAAAGCGGGTGTCCCTTACGCCTTGGCGGAGCAGAATGCCGAAGCCGGGCTCGCCAACCGATTCGCGGCGAGACGGGCACAACGCGTGTTTGCGTCGTTTCCCCAGACTTCCCGGCTGCCCAGGGCGGAATGGGTCGGCAATCCATTGCGGGGCCCCTTCGCCGAGTTTGACCGGCGCCGGTTGCGCCCCCAGGCATTGGACAGGTACCGCCTCGAGCCCGGGCTCCCGGTGTTGGGCGTCTTCGGTGGATCCTTGGGAGCACACGTCATCAACTCGGCGGTGGCCACGATGGTCGAGGGCTGGGGCGAGCAGCCGATACAGGTTGTCCACATCGCCGGACGTGGCGGTGCCAAAGAGTTGACGGCGCGATCGGCGAATTCACCTCTGCGGTGGACGGTGCTGGACTTCGAGGATCGCATGGAAATGTTCTTCGCCGCCGCCGACCTCGTTATCGCCCGCTCCGGGGGCTCGGTCGCCGAGATCACCGCCACGGCCACGCCGGCCATATTGGTGCCGGGACACTTCGGGTCTGGATCGCATCAGGAGGCCAATGCCCGGGCCCTGGAGCTTGCGGGGGTGGCAGTCGTGGTGACAGAGGACCAGCTTGACGATCTCGGGAAGGCCGCCGCCTCGATACTCGGGGATGAGAGACGCCGGGCGGCGATGAGCCGGGCCGCCGCCGCTCACGCCAAACCGCACGCCGCGGAGACCGTGGCAGATGCGCTCGTCACAATGGCCGGGCTGTCATGAGCGCGCTTCCTTATACCCGCATCCATCTCATCGGGGCTGGAGGGGCGGGAATGAGCGCCATCGCCAAGGTGCTGGCGGCGAAAGGCCATGTTGTGTCCGGGTCGGATCTTCGAGGGGGTGCAACCCTGGACGGGCTCGCCGATCTGGGCCTGGCCACCTACACGGGGCATCACCCGGAGGCGGTGGCCCAAGCCGACTTGGTGGTGGCGTCCTCGGCGGTCCCAGAGATCGACCCCGAAATGGAGGCGGCGCGACGCGCCGGGATCCCGGTATGGAGACGGCCCGAGCTTCTCGAGGCCATCACCGCCGAAATTCCAACCATCGGCGCCACGGGCAGCCACGGCAAGACCACCACCACGGCGCTTCTCCTCTCCGGGCTGCGCGCCGCCGGGCTCGACCCGAGTTTTATCATCGGTGGCGAGGTCGTTGACGTCGGCACCAACGGCCATCTCGGCACCACCGACCTTCTGGTACTCGAGTCAGACGAGGCCTTTCGCACATTTGAGCGGCTCCACTTGAGAGGCCTCGTGGTCACCAATATCGAGCCGGAGCACCTCGACCACTTCGGAACGGTGGCCGAGCTCGAGGATGCGTTTGCCGCTGTCGCCAAGGCGGTGGAGGGCCCGGTGGTGGCGTGCGCGGACGACGCCGGCGCCTCCCGAGTCGCCGGCGGCTCCGGGTTCGTCACGTATGGGACCTCGGTCTCGGCAAGTTGGCGCATCCACGATGTTGTCTCGGGAGTCGATCGAGTCTCATTTATGCTCACGTCCGCAAATGTCGAGCTCGGTGTTGAGGTGCCCCGACCCGGTATTCACACCGCGCGCAACGCCGCGGGTGCGCTGGCGCTGATCGGCGAGCTGGGGCATGACGTCGAGGCCGCCGCTGTCGGCCTTGCCGGCTTCCATGGTGTCTCACGGCGATGGGAGAATCGCGGCACCGTCGCAGGTGTCACCATCATCGATGATTACGCCCACCACCCCACGGAGGTGGCCGCCGTGCTCGAGGCTGCCAGCGCGCCGACCGGAGGCAGGGTGTGGGCGGTGTTTCAGCCCCACCTCTACACCCGCACCGAGCGTTTCGCCGCCGAGTTCGGGCGGGCGCTTGCGGGGGCGGACGTCGTCGTGATAGGCGATGTCTACGGTGCCCGCGAGACCCCGATACCCGGTGTGACCGGTGAGATCGTCGCCAAGGCAGCCCGTCTCTCAGGAGCCGCCGAGGTTCACTACGTCCCCCATCGCGCCGACCTCGCCCCGTTTGTCGCGGGCTCTGTCGCCGCCGGCGATCTGGTGCTCACGTTGGGAGCGGGAGACGTCACCTTGGTGGCCACCGAGCTCGCCGGGCTGCTGGCTGGGGGTCTCTGGTGACGGCACGACACGGCGCCGCGGTTCGCCTCGATGTTCCATTGGGCCCATTCACCACCTACAAGCGCGGCGGCTCGGCCCGCCACTTTGTCGAGCCCGCCGACGAGGCGGAGTTGATGGCTCTCATCGAAAGCGGGATCTTCAATGAGGGCCCGATACTGGTCTTGGGCAGGGGGTCCAACCTGGTGGTAGCCGACCGCGGCTTTGACGGGGTGGTTCTCAAACTGGGCAAGGGCTTCCTCGATTGGGGCATCGAAGGCGAGAGGGTGCGGGGCGGCGGTGCGGTGCCTCTGGCAACGCTGGCACGGGGCTCGGTTCGACACGGGCTGGTTGGCCTCGAGTTCCTCGTCGGGATCCCTGGATCGGTGGGGGGAGCGGTGCGCCAGAACGCCGGATGCTTTGGGGTGGAGGTCGTGGACAGGTTGGTCGAGGCCAGGATCGTGTCGCTGAGGACAGGCCGGATCAGGAGAGCAACGACGGACGACCTCGACCTTTCCTACCGCCATTCCAATCTGTCCGCCGACGAGGCGGTGACTGCGGCCTCGTTCCTGGGAGAGCATGGTGATAGGGGCCTCGGCGAGAAGGAGCTCAGGCGAATCACCCGGTGGCGCAAGGAGAACCAGCCAGGGGGCACCTTCAATGCGGGCTCGGTCTTCAAGAACCCACTCCATGGGGCCACGGCGGGTGAGCTGATCGACTCTCTGGGCCTGAAGGGCCTCACCGTCGGCGGCGTCTCGGTGTCTCCCAAGCACGCAAACTTCTTCGTGGCGGGACCGGAGGCGACATCGGCGGACATCAAGGAGCTGGTGGCCGAGGTGCAGCGCATCGTGCTCGGGGCCACCGGAGTAGCCCTGGAACCCGAAATCCAGTTCATAGGATTCGATTCGTGAGCGTGGAGCGCCGCATCGAGGAACGGCGGCGTCTCGTCGCCGAAGAGCGCTCCCGCCGCAGGGTTCTTCGGTTGCTGGCGGCATTGGCACTCACGTCTTTGATCGGCGCGGTGGTGTGGGTGTTTCACTCGCCGTGGCTGTCTGTGGGCACCCTGGAGGTCACCGGCGTCTCATCCTCAGACACGGCACGCGTCCTCGCCGAGGCAGGGGTCACCGTGGGGCGTCCCCTCTTCCTGATCAGGGCCACCGAAGTCGAGAGTCGCCTGACCCGGGATCGCTGGGTCGCTGCGGCTACGGTCGACGTTGACTGGCCGCGGACGGTGCGGGTCACTGTGGAGGAAAGGACCCCTCTCGCGTGGGTTGAGCTCGAGGATGGATGGCGACGGTTGGCGGTCGACGGCGTGGCCGTGTCCGACGTGGAGCCGTTTGACCTCTCGATGCCCAGGCTTCGTTTCACAGGGCTCACCGTGGAATCAGCTCCGGAGTCGCGAGATTTGCTCGGCGCCTTGGAGCTGGTCTCGACCCTGGGTCAGCCGTGGGCCGCGGGAACCGAGCTATGGGTGGACGAGACGGAGATGTGGGGCGAAGTGTCCGGCTTCACAGTGAGGCTTGGGCGGGCTACCGACATGGCGGCCAAAGCGAGGACGCTGGTCGCCCTGCTCGAGCAACGGCCCGATCCGGGGTCGGTCATCAACGTCATGTCGGCGGCCAACCCGACGGTCCTCCCCGCCGGTGACGGTTCTGAGGGTGGTGGGGACGGTTCCGCGGACGTGGATCCAGAATCACCCGACAACACTCAACCTGCAGTAGAGGGTTAAGGATTATGGGTTTACTAACCAAGCGCTCTTGTGTAAACCTCTACTTGAACGTTTGGCTTTAGTTCGGAGGATTACCGTGAACGCAACCCCAAGCGGCTATCTGGCGGTCATAAAGGTCGTGGGCATCGGCGGTGGCGGAGTCAACGCCGTCAA
Organism: uncultured Acidimicrobiaceae bacterium; assembly: GCA_964552165.1. Lineage (GTDB taxonomy): Bacteria > Actinomycetota > Acidimicrobiia > Spongiisociales > ZC4RG35 > CAZKFU01. Next base: position 161 of record CAZKFU010000114.1, on the reverse strand, counting down.
CAGAATGGTGGACGCCGGAGTGCGTGGGGTCGAGTTCGTTGCGCTCAACACCGACGCTCAGGCGCTTTTGATGTCGGATGCCGATGTCAAGCTCGATATCGGTCGAGAGATAACCCGTGGCCTGGGTGCGGGCGCCAACCCAGAGATCGGGCGTTCCGCCG
>CAZKFU010000113.1:0-4940 GCA_964552165.1 uncultured Acidimicrobiaceae bacterium | reverse complement strand
GCCCGGCATGATCGAGGAACCCGGTTGGAGCGACGGGATCTTGATCTCGGCCAGCCCCGACGTTGGGCCCGACCCCAGGAGGCGGATGTCGTTGGCGATCTTGAACAGCGACACGGCGACTGTGCGCAAGGCCCCCGACGCCGAGACCGCGGCGTCCTTGGCGCCCTGAGCCTCGAAATGGTCATCTGCCTCGCGCAGGGGGTATCCGGTGCGATCGGCCATGAGGGCGATCACGGCGGCAGCGAATCCCTGCGGGGCGTTGATCCCGGTCCCCACCGCGGTACCGCCCAGGGCCAGCTCGTCGAGCTCAGGTAGGACCCTGTCCAGCCTCTCGATCCCCTTTCGCACCTGGGCGGCGTATCCACCAAACTCCTGACCCAGGGTCACCGGAGTCGCATCCATGAGATGCGTTCTCCCGGACTTGACCACACCCGCAAACTCCCCGGCCTTTCCCTCTAGGGCGGCCGCGAGCTCCCACAGACCAGGCAGGAGTTCCTCGCGAATCGCGGCCCCCGTCGCCAGGTGGATGGCGCTGGGAATGACGTCATTGGACGACTGACCGAAGTTGACCTCGTCGTTGGGGTGGACCTGGTTGTCGCCGATGGTCCCTCCCATGATCTCGCCGGCGCGGTTGGCAATCACCTCATTGGCGTTGGTATTGGTCGAAGTGCCTGAACCGGTCTGGAAGATGTCCAGTGGGAAGTCCTTGTCGAGCCGCCCCTCCATCACCTCATCGGCGGCGGCGCGTATGGCAGCGGCCTTGTCAGGCTCGAGATTTCCCATCTCACCCGAAACCGTCGCCGCGGACCCCTTGAGCAGCCCTAGCGCCCAGATGAAAAGGCGTGGGAATCGAATACCCGAGATGGGGAAGTTCTCGACGGCACGCTGAGTGGAGGCCCCGTAATACGCGGAGGCGGGAACCTCGACCTCGCCCATCGAGTCACGCTCGATCCGGTGTGTCACTTCTGCTCCTTCGGCGTGGGCGACCACGGTACTTCGCCCAGAACCTGGCTGTTCTCCGCGTGCCAGGCGTCCAGTCGGGCCCGGATCGGCCATGGTGCCCGCAGCGCGGTTGCCGCCAGCCCGAGAAGGTCCACGAGCCCGTGGTAGTCACTCCACGAGACCTCCTCCGGCGAGGGCTGGTCGCCCGGGCCCATGTTGTGATGGTTGCCGAGGGCGATACACAAACCGGTCGCCCGGTACCCATAAGAGCCGAAAGCGGTGGCCTCGCATCCGCCGCCATCCATGAGTTTTCGCTGATGGGTGATGCCCGACCCGCGGGCGGCGGCGGAGATCCGGTTGGTGAGATCGTGGTCGAAGAGGCTGAGGGCGTCGCCCACTCGGATGATGGGGCCGCCTCCAATCACGGCGTCGGCGAGGGAGGGCGATGTCTCAATGGAGATCACCAGTGACCTGCGGGGCAGGGTGCGCTTCTTGGCTGCGTGGATCGCCCCGATGAAGCCCAGCTCCTCGGCACGGGTGAGGAGTACGGCGAAGTCGGGGGTGTGACCGCGGGCACGGTCGAGGGCGGCGAGCGCCGCGGCCACACCGGCCAGGTCATCACAGGCAGGGCCACGGTGCAGTCTCGTCGTTGGTCGATAGCGGTTCAGGCCCCAGACCCCGATGTCACCGACCGAGGCCATCCCCCGCAGCCAAACCAATGCCCCCGACCTGTCGTCCGGGTCGTAGTCGACGACACGAGCCTGGGCACCGCTGTCGGGAAAGGCAACTCGCGCACCGGGGAAGTACGCGCCCCTGACACCGCCCCGAAACACGAACCTGCGCTCGTCGGTGAGGATGAAGGCAGGGTGATCCATATGGGCAACAGCCACCACCGGCTCGTCGCCCACGCCCCGCTGGGTCAACAGGAGATTGGCCCCATCGTCGACGGAGAGCTCGATATCGGGGCGACGTCGAGCCCAGCGCTCCACCCAGTCCATCACCCTCTGCTCGCGTCCGGGTGCCGTCGGGAGATGGGTGAGCTGGTGAAGCCAGCGCCGCTCGGTGTTCCTATCGGCCATGCCGACAGTCAGATGTCGAAGGGGGTGTCTGTGAACAACTCGGAAGGGGGCTTGGGCTCGGCGCCGTCGGGGTGCGACTCGATCCCCAGCCTTCTCCTGACCGCCTCATATCCCCCATCTTCCAGCTCATCGGCCAGCTCGGCTCCGCCCGAATCGACAATACGCCCATCGATCATGACGTGGATGCGATCAGCGATCACATAGCGCAGGATGCGGGAGTAGTGAGTGATCATCAACACCCCGAGATGGGGAGAGCGCATCTCGCCCACCGCTGCCGCCACCTGACGAACGGCGTCGATGTCCAGTCCCGAGTCGATTTCGTCCAACAGCGCCACCTTGGGGTCAAGCACCGAAACCTGGAATATCTCCGATTTCTTCTTCTCCCCCCCGGATAGATCGTCATTGACCGACCGGTCCAAGAAAGGTGTCATGCCAAAGCGGGCTGCCTCTCGTTCGATCCTTTCGGCTGCCGATTCCGCCTCGAAACCCCTCTCGGCGGCGGCCTCGAGCATGAACTCGCCAAGCCTCACCCCGGGAACCTTGGTGGGGTATTGAAATCCCTGGAGCAGGCCCAGCCGCGCCCGCTCATCGACTTCGAGGTCGAGAAGCGACACCCCTTCCAACTCGGCCGAACCCGCGACGTCGTATCCACTTTTTCCTGTGAGGGCGTGACAGAGGGTCGACTTTCCGGAGCCGTTGGGTCCCATGACGGCGTGGATCTCGCCGAAGGGGATGTCGATATCGACACCATGGAGGATCTGCTTCCCGTCTATCCCAGCGGAGAGGCTGCGAACGACCAGGGCCGTGGTCACTGCCCCTCCACGTCGAGGAAGACGATGCCATCGACGACCTTGATCCCATATGTCGGCACCGGCGAGGTCGCCGGGAGCGACTGCGGTTCGCCGGTCAGCAGGTCGAACTCCGACCCGTGCCGGGGGCACTCGACATCCGTTCCCCACAGCTCACCTTCGGCCAGTGACGCCTCGGCGTGACTGCACCGATCTCCTATGGCATAGAAGTCATCTCCGATTCGGAACACGGCGACACGATGTTCCCCAAGCTCCACCCTCATGCCACGGCCGACTGGGAAGTCGTCGACGACGCCCACCTCGATCCAGGTCACGACACCCTCCCCTCTTCCTGGGCCGAGATGAACCGGGTGAACACCTCTGTGGAAACCGGGCCGGCGACACCTTTGATCGGCAAACGGTCGATCACCTCCCGGAAGAACCCCTTGATCAGAAGCCTCTCGGCCCGGGGGCGGCGCAGGCCACGGCTCATCAGGTAGTACAGGAGATCCTCGTCGAGGGGGCCGACCGACGACCCGTGCCCGCACACCACGTCATCACAGAGGATCTCCAGATTCGGGACCGAATGTGCCTTGGCGTTCTCGGAGAGGACCAGGTTGCGGTTGGTCTCGAAAGCGGAGCTGCGCACTGCGTCTTTCTCGATGCGAAGCAGCCCGGTGAAAACACTCTCCGCCTCGTCCTCCACCGCCCCTTTTAGAAACACATCCGACGTGGTGTTGCGACCGATGTGGTTGATCACCATCCGGTAGTCGAGTGTCTGGGTGCCCTCTCCAAAGAAGAGCCCAACCATCTCCGAGGTGGCCCCGTTGCCGGCGAGGTCGACACCAAGGTCGAGCCGGCCCAGCTCGCCGCCGAGACCGACTTCGCCCATTCGGGCGGTGGCGTCGTTCCCAACTCGCACCCTCTGATGAACGACGCAGTAGGCAGACTGGGCCACGTCCTGGATCGAGAGGAAACGGAGGCGGCCGGCGGTTGCGATGTCGAGCTCGACGGTCGGTGCCAGCAGAAGTCGCGATCCCGGCGACGATCGATATACCACCAGGACGCTGGCCTCGGCATTCTCTCCCACCTCGATCCGAATGGCAGGGAACGACGCGGAGAGGTCGGTCACCGCCTGGACGTCGATGACCAGAGGATCCTCGATCGCACTTCCCGGTGGGACTCGCACCAGGAGGCCCTCACCGCCAAATGCGGCCGCAGCGGCAGCCACCTTGTTGTGGTCGACTTGGACTCGCCCCGGCCAGTCATCGAGCGGCGACTCCCCCAATCGCGCCACCTCGATGCCCTCGACACCCTCGGTGTGGCCGGGCGTACCGTCGACGATGGTCAGCTCGCCGGTGTGTTTGGCGACTGCCTGGCGGAAAGGCCCCGGAGACATCTCCTCGCCCCGCTCATCGGGGATGTCGAGCTCGTCAAAACTCAGGTCGAAATCGACGTATCGCCAATCCTCCTCGGCACCGGTGGGCTCGGCAAGGCTCTCGAACACCTCGAAGGCGGATGACATTCGCTCGACCCGCCATGGCGGCAGCCCGGAAGCAACTCGCTGCAGGGTGTCGCGATTGAGGGTCAAGCCAGTCTCCGGTGGGGCGGTTCGGGCCTACCGATCGTATTTCACCTATGGCCATAGTGTGAAATCGACCTCAGGGTTCGGGCTTCAGGGCCTCGGTGTTGAAGTTCGATTCGGAGTTCCACAGCATCCACCCCATGCCTCTTGCCTCTGCCGAGTCGATCTGAGCGCGAATCTGAGAGCTGGTATAGCGAAACGCCTGCAGCCACGGCCTGATGATGACGTTCCCCGAGGCGCGGTTGACGGCATCATCGAGCGCCGACGACACCATCTCCGCCGGGTGATCGTTCGGATTGTCGAAGCCGTACCAGCCGGGGCCGTAGTGGGAGGGGTACACCATCGGCGACGCCACATCCAACACCGACGTCAACTCGACCCACTCCTGCCCGATACCGCCGTCGTCCTGGGCGCGAGTGATGAATCCAAAGATGTCCGCGGCGACGGCGCACCCCAGCGGGTTCAACTCGGCCTTGGCCTCGGCTAGGAAAGAGCTGATGGTGACGATCCTCACCTCGGCGTCCACGCCGCTGGCCGGCCAGATCG
>CAZKFU010000112.1:0-4961 GCA_964552165.1 uncultured Acidimicrobiaceae bacterium | reverse complement strand
CGACGACCTGATGAGCGAGCTCGCCGAGGTCGAGAAGGCGGCTAGGCCCGGCGAAGTTCTACTGGTGGTCGACGCCATGACCGGACAGGATGCGGTCAACGTCGCTTCCGGGTTCAAGGAGCGAACGAACATCACCGGGATCGTCCTCTCCAAGCTCGATGGCGATGCCCGTGGCGGCGCGGCCATCTCGGTTGGTGAGGTGACAGGCGCCCCCGTGAAGTTCGTAGGCGTCGGCGAGGGGATCGACGATCTCGAGCCGTTTCACCCGGAGAGAATGGCCTCGAGGATCCTGGGCATGGGCGACGTGCTGACGCTGATCGAGAAGGCGGAAACCGTGTTCGACCAGGAGGAGGCCGAGAAGACGGCTCGCAAGTTGGAGAAGGGTCAGCTCACTCTCGACGACTTTCTCGATCAGTTCGCCCAGCTCAAGCGGATGGGGCCTCTGAAGGACATCCTTGCTATGATGCCCGGCTCCGGGTCGTTCCTGCGTGAGATCGATATCGATGATCGTCATCTCCAGCGGGTCGAGGCCATCATCCGGTCGATGACGCCAGAGGAGCGCCGGAACCCCAAGATCATCGGTGGAAGCCGAAAGCGGAGGATCGCGTCCGGATCGGGGTCGAGACCCCAGGACGTGAACCGGCTCCTGAAGCAGTTCGCCGAGTCGCAGAAGATGATGAAGACGCTGGCCGGAGGCAAGGGCCTCCCCTCCCTGGCGGGGCTGGGCCGGCCCAACAAGAGGTGAGACGATGGCCGTCAAGATGCGGTTGATGCGGATGGGCAAGACCAAGCAGCCCAGCTACCGCGTCGTGGTGATGGACGGGCGCGCCCCTAGGGACGGCCGCTATATCGAGCAGATCGGAAGATACGACCCGCTTCAAGATCCGTCACTGGTCGAGATCGACAACGAGCGGGCGGTCGACTGGCTGGCCAAGGGCGCCCAGCCCACCGAGACCGTCCGCAAGCTCCTCGAGATCTCGGGGGCGCTGGGCAGAGCAAAGGTGGCTCGGGGTCAGATCCACACCATCGAGGCTCCGGCTGCTGACCCTGAAGAGGCTGTTGAGCCTGCGGACTCCGAGGAGGAATGAGGTGGCCAAAGGTGACATCGTCAGGAAGGTCGTCTCCTACATAGTCGCGGAGCTGGTCGACGACCCGTCGTCGGTCGAGGTGACCATCGTCGAGCAGGGTCCCGATGATGTGGTCGCCGAGGTGCGGACCGCTCAGGGGGACATGGGCCGGGTCATCGGGCGGCGGGGACGGGTTGCCAAGGCGATCCGCACCGCCGCGGAGGCCGCAGCCGACGAAGAGGGGATCTCCGCTGGGGTCGAGTTCATCGACTGAAATGCCGCTGCGAGCGGTGGGAAGCCTGGGTCGCCCCCACGGTCTCCAAGGCATGATCGGGCTCTGGGCCGACCCTGACGATCTACCACTGGTAGCTCCCGGCAACACGGTATTCATCGATGATCGCCCCTATGTGGTCCGTGGCCTGAACGGCTCGGGCCGCGCGCTGCGGATTGCCTTCGAGAGTGTCTCCGACCGAGAGTCGGCCGAAGCGCTGCGGGGACTGGTCGTCTACGCCGCCGCCGACCCCGCCATCGGCGAAGACGCCTACCGCGTCGGGAGTCTGATCGGATGTCGCGTGGTGACCGAGGACGGCGAGGACGTGGGCGAGGTGGTCGACGTCGTGGTCGGAGGCGCTCAAGACCGGCTGGTGGTGCAGGGTGGCGCTGCCCGCTTCGAGGTCCCGCTGGTGGCGGCCCTCGTCCCCGACATCGATGTCGAGGCTGCTCGAGTGGTGGTCTCCAGCATTCCCGGGCTCATTCCCCAGTGAAGTTGAGCGAGACTCCGAGCCCCGTATCGATATCGCCCACGACAAGCTCCACCGGCCCCGGCGGCCCGGCGAGCTCGGTCTCGAACCACCCCCAGGCACCATCCCAATCGGTGGCTTCCACGGTGGCGCTGTCAACGACGACGCCGGCTTGTCTCAGTTGGACGCCCACCGCCCCTCCCTCGATGCGGGAGTAGCCGGTCACCCGTATCGGGTAGGGGAGAACCTCGCCCCTCGCCGGGGCCAGGACGACCACCTGGGAGCCGATGATCGGGGCATCCCGAAGCTGTGCCAAGCTCGGCTCCATCTCGATCACCAGAGTCGCCGGTGAGGAGGAAATGGCAATGCGGGCCGCCGCCGCCCGGGACAGATGCAGATCGACGAACAGGTTGCCTTGAGGCGATCGGACCACATAGAGGCTGCGAACGAACCCGGTCTCGACCAGCTGCTCCACGACGGCGGCCTCTGCCAAGCCCAGATCGACGCGGAGGATCGCTCCGGTGTGGAGGATGTCGACGATCACCGAGGGCGGAGTGGTGGCAGGGGCACCCTCGTCGGTCGTGAACTGGAAAGTGAAGCTCTCGCAATGGGAGTTCGCCACCCAGGTGATCGACGACAGGCTTCGGGCGTCGGACTCGGCTTGGTCGAGCCTCGCCACACGCCCCTCGGCGACGAACAGGTTTCCCGGCGGGCACGATCCCAGCGGTGGTGGAGGTGGGGATGTCGTGGTCGGAGCCGGCGTCGTGGTTGGCGCAGCGGTGGTCGGCGTCACGCCCCCTGGCGTGCATGCCGATAGGAACAACAAGGCGGCAACGAGCTGACGCACGAGAACACGATACGAGTCGCGGTAGCGTGGGCTGCACCGCAGAGAGGACATCAGATGCCGGAAGCAGTGATCGTCTCCACCAACCGCACCCCAATCGGCCGTGCCCATAAGGGCTCGCTGGTCGACGTGCGCGCCGACGACCTCGCTGGCATCGCCATAGCCGGACTCATGGCGCGTGTCCCCGAGGTCGCGCCAGACATGGTCGTCGATGCCATGGTCGGCTGTGGGCTCACCCACCATGAACAGGGATACAACCTGGGTCGGATCGCCGCCCTCCTTGCGGGGTTGGGGCCGTCGGTCCCCGGCACCACCGTCAACCGGTTCTGCGCCTCGTCGTTGCAGACCATCCGGATGGCGTTTCACGCCATAAGGCAAGGCGAGGGCGACGTATTCGTGGCCGCCGGCACCGAATCGGTGACCCGGACCTACGGGAGGGCATTCGAGAGCGAGGATCTCAACCCTCGGTTCACCGACGAGAGCCGCCCCGACTTCATCAACCAGGTGTATATCCCGATGGGGAACACCGCCGAGAACGTCGCCGAGCGCTACGGCATCACCAGGGAGCGGATGGACGAGTTTGCGAAGAGATCCCAGGACCGCGCAGTCGAGTCACAGAAGAACGGCTTCTTCGATTGGGAGATAACCCCGATCGAGCTGCCTGACGGCACGGTGGTTGCGACAGATGACGGCCCCCGACCCAACACCACCTTGGAACGCCTCGCCGAGCTCGTTCCCGCCTTCAAACCCGACGGTCTGGTGACGGCCGGAAACTCATGTCCCCTCAACGACGGGGCGGCTGCGGTGCTGGTGATGGAGGAAGACAGGGCGCGATCCCTGGGATTGGAGCCACTCGCCCGGATAATCGCCTCGTCGGTGGTCGGGTTGGAACCGGAGTACATGGGGATGGGGCCGGTGGCGGCGGTACGCGCCGTCTTGGATCGCAGCGGGATGACACTCGACGATGTGGACGTGATCGAAATCAACGAGGCCTTCGCCGCCCAGGTGCTGGCATGCGTCGACGAGCTGGGTATCGACATGGAGAAGCTGAATCCACACGGGGGTGCCATCGCCCTTGGCCATCCCTTTGGCATGACCGGAGCCCGGATCATGGGGACGCTGATCAACGACCTCCGGGTGCTGGATGCCGGTATCGGCTTGGAGACCATGTGTGTGGGAGGAGGACAGGGCATGGCGATGCTCATCGAACGCGTGTGATGAAGGTCTCCGTGGTGACGCTCTTCCCTGGATTCTTCCAGGGTGCCCTTGGAGTTGGAGTCGTCGCCCGAGCGCTGGATGAGGGCGCTCTCGAGATCGACCTCGTCGATCTTCGCCGTCATGGATTGGGGCCTCACCGCCAGGTCGATGACGCGCCATACGGGGGTGGTCCGGGAATGGTCATGATGATCGAGCCCCTTGCCGCAGCCCTGCAGCCACTGGCGGACAGCCACCGCGTCCTTCTCACGCCGGTGGGGAAGACCCTCGACCAAGCGACGCTGGACCGGCTCGCCACCATCGACCACGTGACCCTCGTCTGTGGGCGCTATGAGGGTGTCGACCAACGTGTCGCCGATCATCTGATCGACGAGGAGGTCTCTCTCGGCGATTTCGTCCTCGCCGGAGGGGAAGTGGCGGCTCTGGCGGTCATCGAGGGCCTGGCGCGCTTGCTGCCCGGTGTGGTGGGGAACCCATCTTCGACCGAGAGCGAATCGTTTCGCGATGGGCTTCTCGAGGAGCCGGTCTACACGCGTCCGGCGCGCTTCGGAGAATGGGAGGTTCCCGAGATATTGCTGTCGGGCGACCACGGGAGCATTGAGCGATGGCGACGGTCGCAAAGGGAAGGGCGCACCAGAGAGCGCCGACCGGACCTGCTGTCGGATGGCGAGAGCCCGCGATCCTGATACACTCGTTGGCGTAGGGAAACCGATCTCGCCTTTCCCGCCGCGGTTCCTAGGAGTCCCCCAATGAACGATCTTCGAGTTGTAGAGAGCGCGCACGTCCGCGATGACATCCCGCCATTCCGGTCCGGAGACACCGTCAAGGTGCATGTGCGAGTGGTCGAGGGAAATCGCGAGCGGCTTCAGGTCTTCGAGGGTGTGGTCATCGCACGCGACGGCAGCGGGTCCCGTGCCTCGTTCACCGTTCGCAAGATGAGCTTCGGTGTCGGGGTGGAACGGGTGTTCCCCCTTCACGCTCCCATAATCTCCAGGATCGAAGTGGTCCGTCGAGGCGACGTCCGTCGCTCCAAGCTCTACTACCTCAGGGACCGGGTCGGCAAGTCGGCCCGGATCAAGGAGCTGAGGGACTGAG
>CAZKFU010000111.1:1260-4984 GCA_964552165.1 uncultured Acidimicrobiaceae bacterium | reverse complement strand
AGCTGACGGGATTTGAACCCGTGACCCCCTCGTTGCGAACGAGGTGCTCTGCCGAGCTGAGCTACAGCCCCAAGAACGAGCCAGTTTATCGGTGGGTGGCGTCCACAAAACCAGCGCCGCGCCTAGTTGGCGATGACCCGTACCTGGTTCTCTTCGCGGGCGTGGGCGCGATCGTCGATATGGGTGGTTGCCATCCGCCATTGGCGACGCTGGCGCATCTGCACCAACAGCGCCACATAAAGGGCGATCAGGGCATCGACAAAGAGGTGAACGACGAGCCACACCGTCGAGCCCTGCCACCAGGCAAGGAAAAGGGTGACCAAAGCCACCGCCGCAAGACCGACCATCGTCATACGGCGCCTGTTGCGGATCGCATCCCTGGAGTTGACGATGCGCTCCGAGTCCTGGCGTCGCTGCACATCGGCCATGACGGTCGCCCAGCGATCGAACTCCTCGGTCGAGCTGAGAGGGGCGTCCCTCCTGTCTCCCAACAACCGGGGCAATAGGTACACGGCCCAAATGGCCGTTATCAGCAACGAGGCGACGATCAGTGGTGTTTCCATCTCGTTTTACTTCACTCTCCCTGGGGAGCGTACCGAGATAACGGCCCCGGAACAACGATTCAGGTCCTCTCCCACAGCCCAGACCTCCCTCCCTCTTTACGCAGAAGCCTGACTGTCTCTATCTCGACCGCCCTCTCCATTCCCTTGACCATGTCATAGAGGGCGAGAGCCGCCGTCGAGACAGCGGTCATCGCCTCCATCTCAACACCGGTACGAGCGGTACTACGAACGGTAGCGATCACCTGGATGCCACGGCCAACCGGGTTCAAGTCCACCTCCACGGAGTCGATGGGGATTGGGTGGCACAACGGGATCAGATCCGACGTCCTCTTGGCCCCAGAGATCCCCGCGATTCGGACCACGGCCGGGCCGTCGCCCTTGGGGAGGTCACCGCTGAGGAAACGGTCCCGAAGGTCGTCGGGGAGGACCACCAACGCCTCGGCCACCGCGGTCCGCACCGTTTCCGCCTTCTCCGACACGTCGACCATCCTCGCTCGCCCCTGCTCGTCGAGATGGCTCATCCCGCCCTCACTCATCCTCGGCTCCCCTGTTCTCCATCGCGTGGAGGAGCTCCACCTCGACCGAGCTGCCGGCACGCAAGTCACCGACACCCTTCGGGATCAGCGCCAGCCCGTCAGCCGCTGCCAACGCCGACAGCACGTTGGAGGCCTGGCCGCCGGATCGTCGGGCCACCATGCGTCCCCTGCCATCGCGACCCAAGGTGACCCGAACGAACTCCAACCTACCCGGCTCGCTGAGCATGCGCTCCCCGGCCACCGCGCGGACTCGCGGCCTAAGAAGGAGTCTCGCTCCCTGCATCGCCAGCAGCGCCGGGCGCACCAGTTGCTCGAACGCAACCGCAGCGGACACCGGGTTACCCGGAAGCCCAAAAAAGGCAGCACCGGCGATGTGGCCGAAGGCGAACGGCTTGGCAGGCTTGATCGCCACCCTCCACAACTCGATGCTCCCCAGATCGCCGAGCACGGCGCGAACGTGGTCATGGTCTCCCAACGACACTCCACCCGAGGTGACTATGGCGTCGGCGCCCGCCGCGGCGCGACCCAACGAGGAGTGGAGCTCGGCAGGATCGTCTCGAGCTATCCCCATGTCGCGCAGTGCGGCGACCTCGGAGAGCAGAGCCGCCAGCAGCACCCGGTTCGAGTCTCGGATCTGGCCCCGACGCAGCGCCGCCGTCGACGGGGGCGTCAACTCGTCACCCGTGGAAAAGAGAGCAACTCTGGGCCTTCGGTGGACAATGGGCCGGTTCTCGCCCACGGCGGCGAGCACGGCGAGATGCGCCGGTGCCAACCGAGTGCCGCGGGGAAACACGACGGAACCCGAGGCGATGTCGGCCCCTGCGGGTCTCACCGCCGTCCCCGCTTCCACCGCAGGATCGATGTGAACCACGGTGTCGAGGGTGCGGGTGTCTTCGATCCGCACCACGGTGTCGGCCCCATCGGGGAGAGGCGCCCCGGTCATGATCTTCATCGCCGTACCCGGGCTGACCCGGCCCTCGCCTGGCATCCCGGCGGCGATCTCACCGGTTATGCGCAGCATGGCGCCAGGTTTGGCCACATCGCTGCTCATCACCGCGTACCCATCCATGCCTGAGTTGTCGAACGCAGGGATGTCCTCGTTGGCAATGACGTCTCCGGCGAGCACGCGGCCTCCGGCATCGACCAGTTCCACCGTCTCGTGGCTGAGCTGGGCCATCGACTCGAGGACCTCCCGCCGCGCCGTCACCAGGTCGATCATGGCGCCGCCTGTCCCCCGCTCTCCGCGACCTGGCCGAAGCGTGCCGCTCCGAGCACCACAGAGGCGTGGTACAAGCCCTCAGGCGTTCCCACGTCGAGCAAATCCTCCGCGGCGACAAACCCGGTGAGTCGACCCCTTCTCCCCAGTTCGTCGATGGCATCGGTGAGCTGGATCTCGCCCAGGGCGCCCGGCTTGGTGGTCTCCAGGATCTCAAACACCTCCGATGTGAACAAATATCGCCCGATCAACCCCAGCCGCGATGGCGCAGCCTCGCGTCCCGGCTTCTCCACGGCGCCCGACAGACGGAGACGATCGCCTTCCCGCTCACCGGCGGGGATAACCACTCCGTACTTGGCGAGGAGGTCGTCATTGAGTAGGCGAAGGCACATCACCGAATCCTCGTCGCGACGGTCCACGTCGAGCGAGGGAAGCACGTCACCGCCCGGGCGGACGATGTTGTCGGCGAGCAAGCAGAAAAAGGATCGGCCGGCCACCATCTCCCGCGCCTCGAACACGGCATGTCCCAAACCCAAGGGCTCCTCCTGGACCACCGTTCTCACCCTGGTTTGCTCCAGACCCGGGACCGGGCCCTCCAACGAGAAGTGCTGAGCCACCAGGTGCCCCACGTCGAGATCGACCACGACGATGGCCTCGGCGGCACCCGCCCGCGCCGCCTCCTCGACCGCGTACTGGACCGCGGGCCGATCGAGAACGGTGATCAACGCCTTGGGCACGACCCGAGTAGCGGGCCTCATTCTGGTTCCTCGGCCGGCTGCCGGGATCACGGCAACCTCGATGCTCATGACGTCACCTTTCCCTCGCTGCCGGAGAGCAGCCGGCTGAGGTTGGAGCGGTGCCGCCACAGGATGAGGGCCAGCGTGGCGCCCAGCCACAGCAGGCCGGCGCCTCGAATCCCCTGCCAATAGGCGAAGGGCAGGGCGAGGATGAGCACGACCAGGGAGCCCAACGCCGCCGTCTTGGTCACAGCCACCACGATCGCCCAGATCATGATCTCGATGAGAGCCGCCACCGGGATCGAGAAGAGAAGCACGCCAAACCCGGTGGCCACCCCCTTCCCTCCACGGAACCTGTGGAAGACCGGATAGCAGTGGCCGAGCACCGCCGCCAAGCCCGCAGCCAGCACCCAGTGGTTTCGAAAGTCCGTTGTTCCTGAGGCCACCAGCCCCATACCAGCTCCCACCACCCCCTTCAAGGCGTCTCCGACCAGGACCAGAGCGGCCGGCAACCTGCCCACCGTGCGCAGCACGTTGGAAGCACCGGGATTGCCGCTTCCCTCCTTGGTGATGTCCACCCCATACATCCGGGCAACGACAACGGCGAAATCGATGCTGCCGACGACGTATGCAGCAGCCAAGGCCAGGAAGATCGTCAGCGCCGGCGCCATC
>CAZKFU010000111.1:0-1250 GCA_964552165.1 uncultured Acidimicrobiaceae bacterium | reverse complement strand
TCTGGGCGAGTGTACGAGCCGGTGGTTGCCGACACGGCCCGAGGGCCAGAGATCGTTGGGGCGTGTGGAATGGATTGGGTCGTCGCCCCGTTTACAATTTGTCAGCCCTCAAGCATCGGCGGTCATGCCTACCTACGAGTACATCTGCAAATCCTGCGGTCAGCGCTTCGAAACGTTCCAAACGTTTACGGCTCGTCCGCTCAAGGTGCACGACTCCTGCGGTGGCGAGGTGCAGAGGGTGCTCCATGCGCGGGGCGTCGTCTTCAAAGGCAGCGGGTTCTACGCCACGGACTCGCGGGCGCCGGCACCGTCCTCGACTGAGACCTCGACCGCAGCCGCCGACTGACGCAAGACCCTTCCTCGCGTCCCCACCATCCCGTACGGTCGATCCATGCTGTGGCTGTCCCGGCCCCCATGGCTGCGTTGGCTCGCCGTCACCGGCCTGGTGTGCCTCGCCCTGTGGTCGGAGCTTCGCCCCACCCCAACGGTCGAGCACCCATTCGCAAGGGTTGAGATCGCGCCGGGGGATCCCTTGACGCCCGAGAATGTCGAACAGCGCCGCATACCTGTGGGAGTCCTGCCCCCCACCGAGATCGAGGGTGGCTCTGCGCGATCGGGTATCGGGGCCGGTGAGCCCCTGACCCCGTCGGCAATAGCCATGGGGACGGTGGCGCCGTCGGGCTGGTACCTGGTGCCCGCCGAGGTGCCACGAGGCGGATCCATCGGACAGTCGGTGCGACTCATCGCACTCGACACCGGGATCACGACAGAAGGCGTGGTCACGGTGATGTCAAACGACGACCCGTTCGAGGCGAGGACCGGCTCGGTGGCGGTACCCGGGGAGATGGCCGCCGAGATGGCGCGGGCATCGTTGAATGGGAGTCTGGTGGTCCTGGTGGGAGCATCCTGACCGCTACCGTGGCTCCCCGTGGTGGCAGCCATCGTCTGGGGTCTGGTCCAGGGCCTCACCGAGTTTCTCCCCGTGTCTTCCTCGGGCCATCTCATCGTGGTGCCGGCGATCCTGAGCCGGTTGGGCTGGGAGGTTCCCGACCCCGGCCTGGCAGTGTCCGCGGTGCTCCATCTGGGAACCTTGGCTGCGGTGTTGGTCTATTTCCGCGGGGACATCATGCGGATTCTTCGGTTCCGAGCCGACCCCGAGGGCCGTCGCCTCGGCATGCTGGTGCTGGTGGGGACGATTCCCGCCGGAGTCGGTCTCTTCCTCAGGGCACCGCTCGACGCGTTTGGCGACG
>CAZKFU010000110.1:0-5118 GCA_964552165.1 uncultured Acidimicrobiaceae bacterium | reverse complement strand
AAGGAGTTGATCGCCAAGGCTGCCGACCTCGGTATCGAGGCCAAGACGGCCTCGTCCGGCTTGGATGAGGATGCTGCCGAGCTGCTTCGCCTTGCCTTCGGCCCCGACGAGAGGTCGGAAGCCGAAACCGAAGCCGACGACGGTGGGGGGGATCAGGTGGCCGATACGGCGCCACCTATCGGAGCGGAGACGCCGGCCGTGGCCGGTTCATCTGCCGAAGATCAGGTCGAGCTGGTCTCGTTGGCGGCGGGAGCTTCGGTGGCCGAGTTCGCCGAAGCGATAGGGGCGGCGCCTGCGGAGGTGGTGAAAGAGCTGATCGGACGAGGGATACCGGTTGGGGTCTCCCACACCATGCCCGCCGACCTCATCGACGAGATCGCCGCCAAGCATGGGCACCTGGTCGACATCGAGCATCCCGAGCCAGAAGTAAAGGCACCAGTCGCCGCCGCTCCCACGTTTGAGGATGCGGAGGGCGATCTCGTTCCCAGGCCACCCGTGGTGACGGTGATGGGCCACGTAGACCATGGGAAGACCACTCTGCTCGACACCATTCGCCAGGCCAACGTGGTGGCGGGCGAGCAGGGTGGCATCACCCAGCACATAGGTGCGTACCAGGTGGAGGTCAATGACCGCATGGTCACCTTCATCGACACCCCCGGCCATGAGGCCTTCACCGCTCTCCGGGCTCGCGGCGCCAACATCACCGACATCGTGGTCCTGGTGGTTGCCGCCGACGACGGCGTCAAACCGCAGACCGTGGAGGCGATCAGCCACTCCAAGGCGGCGGGCGTGAAGATGGTGGTGGCAATCAACAAGATGGACACCCCGGGCGCCGATCCACTACGCGTTCGCACCGAGCTGACCGAGCACGGCATCATCACAGAGGAGCTCGGTGGAGACGTTCCCTCGGTCGAGCTGTCGGCGCTGACGGGTGACGGCGTCGACGACCTGCTCGAGGTGATCGACCTGATCGCTCAACTCGAGGACTTTCGGGCAAACCCCCAACCCAAGGCGACCGGCGTGGTCGTCGAGGCATTGCTCGAGATCGGGCGCGGCCCCGTTGCCACCGTGATAGTGCAAAGGGGAACCTTGGAAAAGGGCGACGCCTTCGTCGCAGGTGCCGTCGCCGGTCGAGCCCGGGCCCTGCTCGACGGCCAGGGTGAGCAGCTGAAGCTGGCGACACCATCGACACCGGTGCAGATCATGGGCTGGGACGATGTTCCCGCCGCCGGGGACTTCTTCGAGGTGGTCGCCAACGACCGCGAGGCGCGCAAGATCGCCTCGGGCCGGGCCGAGTTCCTCAAGGTGGAACAACAAGTGGTCCCCACCGCCCGGGAGCGTCTCCAGACCCTGCTCGACCAGTTGCGCAACGAGGATGCGACCCTCAACGTCATCGTGAAGGCCGATGCCCAGGGGTCGCTGGAAGCGCTGCGCGAGGCCATCGGGAAGATCGAGAGGGAGGGTGGCCAGATCGACATCATCCACGCTGCCGTGGGCGGGATAAGCGAAAAGGATGTAACGCTCGCCGAGGTGACCGAGTCGGTCATCGTTGGTTTCAACGTGCGCCCCGAGCCCAATGCCCGGAAGACCGCGGAGAGAGTGGGAGTTGGGATTCACACGTACGGGATCATTTATGAGCTTCTCGACGACATGGAGCAGATGCTGGTGGGGCGGCTCGCCCCGGAGGAGCAGGAGACCGTGTTGGGCACTGCCGAGGTGAGGGCTCTCTTCAAGGTTCCCCGCGCCGGCACCATCGCCGGGTGCTACGTCCTCGAGGGCAGCGTGCAGAGGGGGGCCCGAGCCAGGCTGCTACGGGGCGGGGTTGTCGTCCACGACGGCGTCATCTCCTCATTGCGACGCTTCAAGGACGACGTTCGAGAGGTGGCCTCGGGATTCGAGTGTGGGATTGGCTTCGAGAATTACAACGACATCAAGGAAGGCGACAACATCGAGGTCTACCAGGTCAGGGAAGTCGCCCGCACCTGAGGC
Source organism: uncultured Acidimicrobiaceae bacterium (assembly GCA_964552165.1). Classification (GTDB taxonomy): domain Bacteria; phylum Actinomycetota; class Acidimicrobiia; order Spongiisociales; family ZC4RG35; genus CAZKFU01. The sequence continues at coordinate 3,129 of CAZKFU010000110.1, read as the reverse complement.
ACGGAGGCTCTGCGATGCGGCAACCGAGCCCTCGAATGAGAAAGGTCAACTCGGCGCTGCGCGAGGTTCTGGCCGACGAGATAGAACTCCTTGACAACCCTGACATCGGTTTGGTCACCATCACCGGGGTTGACACCCGACCCGACCTTCGGCAGGCGACGGTCTTTCTCTCGGTTCTCGAGCCATCACAAGTGGGCTCGACGCTCGAAGTGCTCGAGGGCGAGGCGGGGTCGCTGCAGGCGGCCATAGCGCGCCAGCTCAGGCTGAAGTACACACCCCGACTCACTTTCCGTCTCGATCCCGCCATCCTTTCGGGTGAGCACATCGAGAAAGTCCTGAGGCGACTCAAGAGAGAAGATCAACACAATGACGCTTGACGAATCCCAGCTCGAGAAGGCTGTGGTCGTAATGGAGGAGGCGGAGCACCTCGTCATGGCATGCCACGTCGGTCCCGATGGGGACGCCTTGGGATCGATGCTGGGGATGGCACTTGCTGCCTCGGCTGCAGGTAAGACGGTGGTGGCCAGCTTCGGCACCCCCTTCGAGGTCCCTCCACAGCTCGCCTTTCTACCAACGGGCCAGCTCATCCCGCCCGGGGAGGTGCCCAAGACACCGGCGGTGCTAATCGCATTCGACGCCGGTTCGCCAGATCGCCTGGGAGATCTGGCAGAGATCGCCGCGGCGGCAGGTTCCACCATCGTCATCGATCACCACGTGACCAACACCGGTTTTGGCGACATCCAATTGGTCGATCCCACCGCGGCGGCTAGCGCCGAGATCTGCATTCGCGTCCTGGAGAGGCTGGGATGGCCGATAACGGCTGACGTAGCGCTGTGCCTGCACACCGCATTGGTGACCGACACCGGACGCTTCCAGTACTCGAACACCACCGCAGACACACTTAGGGCCGCCGCCAAGATGGTCGAAGCCGGCGCCCGCCCCGAGATCGTCGGACGCCACGTCTACGAAGAAGCATCGTTGACCTCGCTGCGGGTGACCGCCGTGGTGCTGGGTCGTGCCGTACTCGAGCCCGAGCTGGCGTTGGTGTGGTCATCCGTCACCGACAAGGACATCGATGAGGCCGGAGCCGAATGGGGAGAAGTCGACTCGATGATCGACGCCATACGCGTGGTGAAAGAGGCGGACACGGCTGTTCTCATCAAGGTCTTCGAAGCCGACCGGTCCAAGGTGAGCATGCGGTCGCGCGGAGGCACCGACGTCGGGTCGCTGGCGGCCGTCATGGGCGGGGGTGGACACCGAAACGCCTCGGGCTTTACAACCCCCCTCGGAGTGGATGAGATCATGGCCCGAGTCCGCGAGCTGCTCCCGAGGCACCGTTGACCCGCGGCTTTCTCGTCGTTGACAAGCCGGGGGGGTTGAGCAGCAATGCCGTCGTCACGGGCGTGAAACGCGCCACAGGGGTGAAGAAAGTCGGCCACGCCGGAACCCTCGACCCGATGGCGACCGGCGCTCTCGTCGTTGGTGTGGGAACGGTGACGAGGCTCATCAAATACATCCAGTCATTGCCCAAGCAGTACCTGGCCACTGCCCAATTCGGGGTGGCCACCGATACCCTCGACGCCGACGGCGCGGTGTTGGAGCGCTCGGAGATGAACGTCGACGCCGATGACGTTGCCGCCGTCCTCGCTCGCTTCGTAGGGACGATCCACCAGATTCCTCCCATGGTCTCGGCTCTGAAGGTTGGCGGGCGTCGCCTCTACGAGCTCGCCCGGGAGGGAGTCGAGGTGGAGCGGGAGGCACGCCCCGTGGTGGTCCACTCTGTCGAGCTCGTCGAGTTCACACCGGGGCCTTATCCGGAGGCTCAGCTGCGGGTGGTCTGTGGGAAGGGCACTTACGTGCGCTCTCTTGCCGACGACATCGCCCAGGCGCTGGGAGGGCGCGCCCATCTCACAGCACTGCGCCGAGAACGAATCGGCTCGTTGGCGGTGGAGGATCACGGGATCGCCTACGGCGACCTGGAGCGGTGGGAGTCTCGTCTCCTGCCGCCGGCCGAGGCCCTTTGCGACTTTCCCCATGTCACCGTTTCCCCCGAATCCGTCGCCGGCGTCGCCCATGGGATGAAGTTTGTCGGCGGCGCGCTTACCTCGGGACCGGAGGGTGTCCCGTTCAGGGTGCTCGACGACCGCGGAAAGCTGTTGGCGATGTACTTCCGGCGTGGAGACACGGCCCGCCCCGAGGTAGTCCTCTCTTGATCAGGGTCATCGATCTGGGGGCGGCGGCGGGAGGCTCTGCTGCTGTCGCCGTTGGGGTCTTCGATGGGGTGCATCTGGGGCATCGCCGTGTGATCGACGACACCTTGACCACCGCCTCTCGCAGAGGTCTGGTGCCCGTGGTGATCACTTTCGACCCTCACCCGATCGAGGTGCTTGCTACGGGCTTGGCTCCCCGCCTTCTCACCACCCTCGAGGAGAGGGTCGAGCTGTTGGGGAGTATCGGGGTGCGCCGGGTGGTGGTGCTCGACCTCAATGAGATACGCACCCTGGCCCCTGAAGATTTTGTGACCGAGATCCTTCTCTCCCGGGTGGGGAGTCGTCACCTGACAGTCGGGCCGGATTTCAGGTTCGGTCATGACCGCACCGGGGATGTGGGGCTGCTGGCCGCGATGGGCGCGGCCCACGGGTTTACCGTGGAGACCGTTGCCCTCCTCCGAGACGCTGGAGGCGTGGTCTCGTCGACCAGGATCAGGGAGATGGTGGAGCGCGGTGAGGTCGAGGCGGCATCGACCCTGTTGGCTTCGCCCTTTGTGATGTCGGGGGAGGTGATCAGGGGCGACCGCCGGGGACGCCAGATCGGATTTCCCACCGCCAACTTCGTCCCCGACCCAAGGAAGGCTCAACCCCCTGACGGGGTCTATGCGGGTTACGGTCGTATCGGAGCCGGATCCAGGCATCGTGCCGCCATAAACATCGGGGTCCGACCCACCTTCGGCGACGGAGGCGTCCGGCTCGTCGAGGCCCACCTCCTCGACTTCGATGGTGACCTCTACGGCGAGACGCTCTCGGTTGGGCTCGTAGGTCGACTTAGAGACGAGGAGAGGTTCCCGACGGTGGACCGCCTCGTGAAGCAGATCGCGAAGGATGTGGCGGAGGCGGCTCGCCTCCCGATTGC
>CAZKFU010000109.1:0-5125 GCA_964552165.1 uncultured Acidimicrobiaceae bacterium | reverse complement strand
TTCGATCGCCGAGACCTCCAGCCGGGGATAAGTGCGCACGGCCACCTGGAGATCGCGGCTGGCGCCCAGGAATGGCTCTACAACCGCACCCGAAGCCATGTGCGGTGACGTCTCGACCAATGCCCGCGCGGTGTCCCAATCGCTCGCCACCTCGATCCCTATCGACGAGCCGCCAAACCGCGGCTTGACGATGAAGGGCGGATCGAACGGCGGCGCCTCATGAAAATCGGAGAGTGCGAGCTCGCGAGGCAGCGTCGGCAGCCCGGCGGCCGCCATCGCCGCCCCAAACGCGAACTTGTCCATCCCCATCGCCGACGCCGCCTGACCCGGCCCCGTGTAGCGCATCCCGATGAGATCGAGCACTCCTTGGAGAGTCCCATCCTCCCCGGGCCCACCGTGAAGCGCCAACAACGCGGCGGATATTTCAAGCGGCCTCCGCTTGGAGGTGAAGCCGCCACCGGGGGAGGCCACCAGACGCAACGGGTGGGCCTCTCGGGGCAACCCGTCGGCAAAGTCCGATGCCTCGCCCCCTGGGTCGACCTGAAACCACTCCCCCGACTTCGTCCAGTAGATCGCCGTGACGTCACCGAGGGCGCGCGCCACCTGTAGCCCGGTGAGGATCGAGATGTCGTGCTCATCGGACGGTCCCCCAAACAAGACGGCGGGTCGGGTCATCTCCAACAACCTCAGGGATAGTGGTCGGGAAGGTCGTTCTCGTACAGGACCGCGTCGCCGGGCCCAAGATTGGCCCGTACCCATTCCACGGCCTCGTTGCGCGTGGGGAGAACGGTAACCGATGCCGTGCCTCTCCCTGAGCCTTCGAGCAGTGCCTTGCGATTGGTCGACCCGACGACCACCAGATCGTCGGCGACCTGCGAGGCGGCCGAGGCGAAAGCGACGTTCTCGGCCCGCTGGACTCTCCCCAGCTCCACCATCCCGGGGGTGACCACGACCTTGCGGCCCTGGTACTTGGCGAGAGCCGTCAGCGCGGCGCGAGCCCCCGCCGGATTCGAGTTGTAGGTGTCGTCGATGACTGTGAAGCCGGCGGCCGATCCAACCGTTGCCAGCCTGTGTGGAGGCCCTTCCACCTCTCCCAGCCGCGAGGCGATGTCATCGGCCGACAGCCCGACGGCGAGGGCGGCGCCCACCGCACACGCCAGGTTGCCCGGAAAGAGGACCCCGGCGGCGACTCCGGCTCGTCTTCCCTCCACCCTCACCTCGCCCTCATCGGTGACCAAGACGTCGGCGGCGGCGTCCACCGATGAGCAGGTGATGATCCGGCGGCGCCCCGCCTCCTTCGCTATGAGGCGGCGCAGCAGCTCATGATCGACGGAGATGACAGCCGCGGCGGCCGGCTCCAGTATCTCCGACTTGGCCTCGACGATGGCCTCCTCGGACCCGAAACGCTCCAGGTGGACCGGTCCGATCGCTGTGATCACGGCAACCCGAGGCGGGATCCACCGGCACAGCTCGGCGATCTCGCCGCGGCGGTAGGTGCCCATCTCGGCGATGAACACCTCTGTTCCCGGGGTCAACTGCTCGTTGATCGCCCTCGCCAGCCCCATCCGGTTGTTGAAGGAGGCCGGCGAGGCCAGTGCTCGTCTCCGCCCCGCCAGGAGGTGGGTCAGATAGGACTTGGTGGTGGTTTTGCCATAGGAGCCGGTGATCGCAACCACCTCGGCCCCGCTGCCCGTCAGCTTGGCTGCGGCAGCATCGACCCACCGCGAGCCGAGTGAGCTCTCGACAGGCGCCATCGCGGCCAGGGCGATATCGACGGTGAGGGGAACGAACAGAGCGACGACCACGGTGATGACGGGGCTCCACACCCACCCGGCGACCGCGCCGGTAAGGAGGATCGCCCCGGTGACCGCGCCGACCCGGGCCATGCGAGGAGTCCACACCAACGGTGAGGTGCGACCCCGAAGCCCCAATCCCCAGGGGGCGACCGCGACGACGGCCGCCATCGCCAAGCCCCACCATGAGGAGACCACCGTGGCCACTCCCCAGCCGATAGCCAGCACCGCCAGCACGCGGTTCACACCCGTCGTCCACCAGCGGTAGGCGAATCGGGTGACCGTCCCCGCGATGTAATGCTCGCGTTGGGCCACCCTCAACCAGCGCAATGCGGCAATTGCGGCCGCCACCGTGGTCACCACCACCACCGTCGGCGTCACGGGCGCCCCTCGACCTGGGCGCGCACTGCGGATGCCAGCGCCTCCGGTCTTTCGGTGGGGACGAAATGCCCCACACCTTCGAGAATGGTCAGCTCCACCTGCGCCGCCGACCGGCGAAGAATCGGTGCCGCCGCTTCGGCCACCGCCGGCGGAACCTCGGTGTCCTCCGCGCCCCAGATCAGCGACACCGGGCAGCGTATGACCTCCATCTCGGGCTCATAAGACTCGTTGACAACCGTGACGAGCACCTGCCGCATGACACCAGAAGCGGCTCGATAGTCGGCAGAGCCTCGAGCCCTTCGCATCGACTCCAGCCGGCGATCGGAGACGAGCCCGCGCCGATTCGCCCACCGGATCAGCCGATAGCCCGAGGAGGGTCTTGGCGGCGTCTGCAGCCTGACCAGCGGGACGCCGGTGAGCACCAGCCCCGCCACGGCATCGGGGACGCGGGACGCCAAGGCCACCGCCAACCGGCCACCAAACGAATGCCCGATCACAACTATGGGAAGCTCCATCTCGTCGAGGACCGGCTCCAGGAGCCGGGCATAGCCGGTGGCCCCCATCGGCTCCTTTGGTGGCGGTGAGGCGCCAAATCCGGGCAGATCGACGGCAAGGCCATCGAATCCGGCGAGGACGGGCCTGAAGTCGGAGGCCCGTCGGCCCCACCCATGAAGTGCCATCACCGTTGGAGTTCCCGACCCGAAGGTCTCGGCGAAGATGGCACCCCCTGCGAAGACTTTGAGAGACAAGGCCGGTTTTTTCCTCGATAGTGGCGGGACGGCGGCCGAGAATACAGTCAGATGTGATGTGAGCAGATGACAACCACACGCGACGAAGTCCGCAAGGCGACCTCCCGGTTTCGATCTTCGCTTATGCGACGCTCGGCAGCCGCGGGATGGATCGTGCTGATCATCCTGGCATCACAGGCGGTGCGGCTCGACGTCTATCAGGACACGGGGTTCTATCTTCCTGCGGCCGCGGTGGCGGCAATACTTGTCATAGCCACGGCTCTCCCCTGGAACGAGATCATGCATTCGCGCCTGTCGCCGTGGATCACCAGCCTCTGGCTCACCGCTCTCATCGTGGGGATGACCGCCATCGCCCTCATCCCGCAACTGACTCCTACCACCGCCCCTCTGTTCTTCGGTATCGCCGCCATCTCCGGGCTCTTGCTGGGGCGAATGTTTCACATCGGTATCACGTTGATACTCCTCGGATCGCTCTCCTACGTAGCACTTCATTTCGGCCAGGTCGACTCGGTCGAGGGCGTGGTGGCTTCGCTGGTGTCGGTGGCCGTGGTGGCGGGAGCCACCGCTGTGGTCGGCGCCGAGTTCGAGCGGGAAGCCGTGCGCTCGTTCAAGGCGGTCGACCAGCTCGACTCGCAACGGCTCGACTTCGAGCGCTTGTACGCCGTGAGCGCGATCCTTGCCGGAGCCGAAAGTCTCAACGAGGTCGTGCCCCACCTCGTGGGAACCATCTGCAACTACCTCAACGCTCAGGTCGGGGTGGTCCTCCTCTACGGCGCCGACCGCCATCGTCTCTCGGTCATGAGCCCCATCTGGGTCAACGGCTACCCGCTCGAGGTTGAGGACATATCGTTCGACGCCTCGGCCCCCGGTGTCGTGACCCAGGTGTTCCGGTCCGGGCACGCTCGATACGTCTCTTCGATCGACCAGAAGACCGATGCTCACGCGTTCCTGCGTGATCTCGGGCTCACCGAGGCGATGGTCGCCCCGCTCCAGGTGGAGTCGATGAATGTCGGCGTGATCATCGTCGGTGACCCCTATTCGGGAGCCTTCTCCGAGCAACAGCTCGAGCAGTTCGCTTCCTTGGCGGCACCGGCCGGGCTGGTGCTCTCCCAGATCGGGCGATACGAGGCCCAGGCGGAGATGACACGACGCCTCGAAGAGGTGGCCAAGATGAAGACCGACTTCGTCTCGGTGGTGAGCCACGAGTTGAGGACACCACTGACTTCGATCATCGGATCACTGGACACCGTCAACCGGCCCGAGCTCTCCCCCCCACAGCCGGCCTCGCGGCGTCTGATCAGCACGGCGCGACGCCAGGCATCACGCCTGCAACGGCTCATCGAGGACCTCCTCGTGGTCTCTCGGATCGACCGGGGAGCCGTCCCCGTGCAGGCCGAGGCCATCTCTGTCGAGGCTCTGTTCTCCGACATCGCCCGCACCGTGTCCACCCTGGAGCCGACCATCAAGGTCGAGCCCGCCGACCTCGAGGTGCGGGCGGACCCCGACCACATACATCGAGTCCTCATCAATCTCCTCGAGAACGCCTCCAAGTACGCCGAGGGGAGCGACGTCGAGCTGCACGGATGGGCCCGTCATGATCGCGCCGTGCTGACCGTCGTCGATCACGGCCCGGGCATCCCCGAGAGCGAGCGCGAGAGGGTGTTCGACCGGTTTATCCAGATGGACCAGTCGGAGACCCGCGCCAAGGGCGGGACCGGGCTCGGGCTCTCCATCGTCAAGAGCCTCACCGAGGTGATGAGCGGCACCGTCCGCATCGAGGAGACAGTCGGTGGCGGAGCCACCTTCGTCGTGGAGCTGCCGTTGGCCCGGACCAACGTTCCTGTCTGACTAGTCGTCGGGGAGTTCCGTGCCCTCGTTGGCGGCGGCGGCAATCGCGTGAAAGCCACCATCGACATGCACCACCTCGCCGGTGGTCATCGGTGCCCAGTCAGACAGCAGCACACAGACCATGCGCGCGACCGGATCGGGGTTGGCCCCGTCCCACGGCAACGGGGCCCTCGCGGCCCAAAACTCGTCGAACACCGCGAAACCCGGAATCGACTTGGCGGCCACCGTCGAAAGCGGTCCTGCCGACACTGCATTGACCCTCACTCCGTGCGGTCCGAGGTCGCGAGCCAGGTATCTGGTGACGGCCTGAAGCGCGGCCTTGGCCACACCCATCCAGTCGTATGCCGGCCAGGC
>CAZKFU010000108.1:0-5129 GCA_964552165.1 uncultured Acidimicrobiaceae bacterium | reverse complement strand
GGGCTCGCAGCAACGCCGACGCCATCCGGATCGACCTGTCGGCGACGCCGCGCGCGCCAGCCCCCTGCGCGTAGCGGGCGTCGACCAGAAGAAGCACGTCACCGTTGCGTTCGGGGTGGCGCTCATTGACCCAGAGGTCGCCGAGGCGGCTGGACACTCTCCAGTTGAGAGACCTCGGGTCGTCGCCCGGCCGGAAAGGCCGAATGTCACTGAACTCGAGCCCAAAGCCGCGGTGGCCGGAGACCAGGTCGCCGGCATGCAGGTTCGTCTCGAGGGGGGCGATGAGACGCCTCAGTTCCACCGGCGAGGGGAGCACGACGACCGTGTGCGTCTGCGACCCGTTTTGAATCGACTCGTAGCCACCCAGCGCGCCCGTGGTGCGAAGCGTCGGAAATCTCACCAGCCACTTCCCCCAGCGCTCGCACCGCACTCCGATTTCGGCGAGGTGAGAGCCGCGAAACGGCGGAATGCCAATCAGATCGCCCCCGAGGTGGCGGCCTTTGTCCACCGAGACGACCCTCATGGTCGGCGGCAGCCCCAGCGACATCACCGAACGGCCCAGCGTGGTCGCCCGGATCGAGACCTCCAACGTGATCACATCACCCTCCACCGCGGTGTCGGGGAACCCAGAAATGTCGAGGACAGCCTCGGCGTCGGAGCCCGTGAAGGCGCCGAGAGCGGCCAAGACAAGGAGGGGAGCCCCGATGAGAGCCGCGGAAGGATCACCTGTTGCCAGAGCCCCGGCGAGCCCGAGGAGACCGCCCAAGAGGTACGCGGGCATCGCCAAACCGGGGCGGCGCATCATGGGCGGAGGCTTGTTGGCACCACCGGTGGCGCCGGCACCAGGTCGAGGGTCTCCTCGATCACATCGTCCTCGGTCAGGTCTTGAGCCCAGAACTCGGGACGAAGAATCAACCGATGGGATAGGGCCGGTACGGCCACCTCCCGGACGTCATCCGGAGTGACGAACCCACGGCCCGAGAGCGCCGCGCTCGCCCGTGCCAGCTTCATCACGGCCAGAGAGCCGCGTGGAGACGCCCCAACCCGAACCCGGGCAGATCGTCTGGTGGCATTGGTGATCTCCACGATGTATCGAACGACCGCCGGTGACACTTCCACCCGCTCCACGATCTCCTGCATGCGGAGCAGCGCCGATTTGTCGGTGACCATCATCAGCTCGATCTCGTCCCGCCCCCGATCGGCGCGGCGGGTAACGATCTCCTGCTCGGCCGCCTGATCGGGGTATCCGAGCCTGGTCCGGGCCAGAAAGCGATCGACTTGCGCCTCAGGCAACGGATACGTGCCTTCGTAGTCGATCGGGTTCTGGGTGGCGATGACGAGGAAAGGGGCCTCGAGGGTGTGGCTGACTCCGTCGACCGTGACCTGACGCTCCTGCATCGCCTCGAGCAACGCCGACTGGGTCTTCGCCGGAGCCCGGTTTATCTCATCCGCAAGGAGGAGATTCCCAAACACCGGCCCCCGGCGGAAGACAGGCGCTCGGGCTATCGGGTCGAGAACCGTCGATCCGGTGATGTCCATTGGCATCAGGTCTGGTGTGAACTGAACCCGGGTGAAATCGAGATCGGTGACGGCTGCCAGGGAACGGGCAAGAAGGGTCTTCGCCAGACCAGGAAGATCCTCCAGCAGGACGTGACCGTTCGCCAGCAAGGTCATCAACACCAGCTCGACTTCTCGGCGCTTGCCGACTATCGCTCGTTCTACCTCGTCGACTATGCGCTGCGCCGTCCCGGCAACGAAGGCGGCATCGGTGTCAACTGTCACAAGCGCTCCAAGCGATCAACGAGATTCTGAAGGGAGTGGATGTCCAGTGACGCGCGCTCCCCCTCCACCAGTGCCACCGACTGCTCGCCCAGCAACTCGATCGCCGCCGGAGAGCCCATTTCGACTCCGTTCCGACCCAGTCGGTGGTCAACGATCCTACGTAGGAGCTCTGGGAAGCGCCTGTCCAGCCAGGGGCTGTCTGATATTGCTGCGCTCACGGCCAACTCGAGGGCTACGAGGTCCTGGGGCCGATCACGTGAGCGCTCCTGCCGTGACGGGAACAATCCGCTCTCGTTGGGGCTGGTCGCGAATCGCAGATCCTTGATCATGAGTGCGGTCGCGGCAAGGATCAGGAACTCCCAGGCCATGATCAGGGTCCCGGTGCCAAACCGGTACAGAGCGAGCGCGGCCAGGCCCGCGAAAACCGCAGTTCGAGCCAGCAGGCGAATCACGATTCCTCCTCGAGGGCATGCCACATCGCCCAGCCCCGATCTTCGGCCTGAGCGGCCGTCCCGTCGTCGAGGTGTCCTTGAGAGAAACGCGCCATGTCATACACGTCGACGAACGCCTCCACCATGTCATGGTCGAGTGCGCGCTCCCGCGCCAGCCGGCGAGCGTGTGCCCGGGCGGTCTCCGCGGGCAGGCGCCCGGAACCGGTCTGGTCGGCCGCCTGCTCGAAGCGGGCATACGCGGCAAGGACGCGAGAGCGGGTGTCGGACGACAGCGCCAAGGCGACGTCCCGGTCGAACGCGCTCACCGCCCCGATTGGCTCCGACATCTCATCTTGTTCGATCAGAAACGGGGCCTCCTCCCGCCTCACGGCGATTCCGAGTTTGGTGAGGGCGGTCGCAATGGCCGCCGCCAGGAGGACCGCGAGCAGCCACCCCGCGGACCCTATGCCCTGCGACGGCGTCTCGGCGCCAGGAGCCGCCTCGGTGTCGGCCTGACCAAGGTCAGCCAGGAAGTCGCGGGTTAATGGGGCGAGAAGCCAAAAGAGAGTGACAAAGATCACCACCGATGCCAGCACGCGAACCGGGGAGCGCCTCTGGCCGCCGGTGGACGCCACACGATCGCGGAACCTGATCATCATGAGCACCGCGCCGAGAACTGCAATGGCGACAAACGTCCAGTGGAGTATCGACTCCAGATGCACCGCTATCGGTCCGCCCGCGGTCGGCGGCGGGTCACCTCCCGGAAACGCCCGCGACGAGACAACGACGATCGACGCCAGTGAGATGATGGCCGTCACCGCCGCAACCACGATTACCAGCCGCAGCGATCGTCTCATTCCGCCCCGACCGTAGCCCCCGCGGCGAGGCCACGCGCAGAGACGATGCGCTCAGAGCTCCATTCTGCCGACAAGCGCCCGGCCAAGCGTCAACTCGTCGGCGAAGTCGAGGTCACCCCCCACCGGCAGCCCCGAAGCAAGACGGGTCACTCGCACCCCGAGAGGTTTCAGCTTCCGGGCGATGTACATCGCCGTCGCGTCACCCTCCACCGTCGGGTTGGTGGCGATGATGAGCTCGGCGATACCCTCGGCTCCTATTCGCTCCTCGAGCTCCGAGATCTTCAGCTGCCCCGGCCCGACGCCGTTTATCGGCGAGAGCGAGCCCCCGAGAACGTGGTACCGGCCTCGATACTCTTGGGTCCTCTCCACCACCATGATGTCCTGCGGCCTCTCTACGACACAAACGATCGAGGAGTCGCGCCTCTGGTCGCGACAGATGGCGCACTCATCGCCGGCTGTGACGTTGAAGCACCGAACACAATGACCCACCAGGCTTCGCATGTCGGTGATGGCGGTGGCCAAGCGCAGAGCATCGGCCTTCTCAACCGAGAGAAGATGAAACGCCAGTCTTTGTGCCGACTTGCGGCCAATGCCCGGCAGCCGGGCCAACTCATCGATGAGCAACTGCACCGGGCCCTCGAACATCAGCCGAAGAGCTCGCCTATGTCGAACCCGCCGGTAAGCCCCCCAAGTCGGTCACCTGCTGCGGCCGACGCACTCTCGAACGCCTGACGCACCGCGGCCATCACCAGGTCCTGCAGCATCTCGATGTCGTCGGGGTCGACCACCTCGGGAGCGATCTCGACCGAGACCAAGACCTGAGAACCGGTGACCACAGCCTTGACCGCACCGCCCCCGGCGCTCCCTTCATACGTCTGGTCGGCGAGCTCCGATTGCGCCTGTTCCAGCTCTTGCTGCATTTTCTGGGCCTGCTGCATCAGCTGGCGCATGTCGGGTGGTCGGTTCACTGTCGCTCCATCGGAGGGTTCCAGGGTACCCGGACCGGCTGCCCAAACCGGCTCAGGCCTCATCCTCTCCGACGACTTCGGCTCCTAGCTCGGCGGCCAGGAGAGACGCCGGGTCGAGATCGTTCTCGGGCTTCTCCAAGAGGCGATCCTTCTCGGGCGCCTCCGTGGGCTCGGGAGTGCCGGCGTCCCCGCTGGCGCCACGAAACCTCACCTTGACGGGGGTGCCGAGCAGATCGCCGGCTCGGGTGGCGACTATCGCCGACACCGCCGGGTCGGAGGAGAGTGACTCGAGATGGAAGGCATGAGCGATCTCCAAGACGATGGTGTTGCCGTCAACGGCGGCGGGCACTGCCTCGCGAAAGAATGCCCAGCGCCTTGCTCCCAGCAGGTCACGAAGGCTCCCAAACAACCCGGGCCACACCGCTTGCAGCTGGTCGAGGCTGATGTCGATCGCCTGCTGCTCCGTTGGCGCGGCGGCAGCCTCCTCGACTGGTGAGGTGGCAGCCACGTCATTGGTCTCCGGTCGAGGACCTGTCTGCTCTTGCGTCGTGGGGCGCTCGTCGGCCTCGACCGATCCGCGATCCGCCACTGGGATCGAGGCTGAGGCCTGTGTTCGGTTCTCGAGTCGCTCGAGTCTGGCAAGCAGCGCCCCCTCGTCGGTGGCGGTCTCGGGACGGGTCAGTTTGATCAGGGCCATCTCGGTCATGAGTCGCTCTTCGCGCCCCTCGCGTAGGCGAAGCAACGCCTCCCCGAGCACGTCAACACCTCGAAGGACCATGACAGGAGTCAGTATCTTGGCGGCGTTCCGCCAAGCTTGGTAGGTGTCCATCGATTCGTCGGTGATCTCCTCGAGATTGGGCGCGTAATGGGCGAGGAACACCCCTCGGAGATAGCCGATCGACTCGGCGACAAAGCGACGCAGGTCGACGCCTTCGGCGGCCAGCTCGGCCACAAGCTCCAATGCGGCCCTGGCGTCCGAGCCCGCCATGGCGTCGCCCAAACGGGAGAACGCCTCTGATCCGGCCAGACCCAGAGCTCTACGCACGCCGCCGAGATCGACCTTGCCCTCGCCCAGCGCCGCCACCTGCTCG
>CAZKFU010000107.1:0-5130 GCA_964552165.1 uncultured Acidimicrobiaceae bacterium | reverse complement strand
GGCCACATCGACATCCTCAAGTACATGGTCACCTACGACGTCGGGCGCGCAGTCAACCCGCTGCTTCTGGAGGGCCAGCTCGTCGGAGGTTTTGCCCAAGGCCTGGGAGGTGCTGTCTTCGAAGAGCTCAAGTACGACGACTCCGGGCAGCTATTGAGCGGGACATTCATGGACTACCTGATCCCCACGTCGGCGGAGACACCACCGGTGCTGGTCGAGATCACCGAGGACGCCCCGTCGCCAGAGAACCCGATGGGGCTGAAGGGAGCGGGTGAGGGAGGGACGGTGGCAGTCGGTGCCGCCCTCGCCAACGCCGTGGTCCAAGCACTGGGCGGCGCGGTGAGACTTTCCAGACTCCCGCTCTCCCCCGAATACGTCCTCCAACTCGTGCGAGAGTCGGAGAGGGCGGGGAAGGCAGGGTCGTCATGAACCCCACCAGCGGCGGACAGCGGACGACGATCGTCGACATCCATGCTCACCACGTGGCCACAGACCTCGTCGAGGAGGCGGCTCGCTTCGGGGATCGTTACGGGGTCTCGATCGAGACCGACGCCCAGGCGCCTATGGGAAGGCTGGTTTTTGACGACGGGACGGTGATCCGGCCCTTCTTCCCGGAGTTGTGCGACCTCTCGGTTCGGATACCGATCATGGACGATCTTGCCGTCGATGTGCAGGTGGTGTCGACGTGGACCGACATCGCCGGGTACGCCCTGCCCGATGACAAGGGGATCGCATGGGCCCGACTCCAGAACCAAACGCTCGTCGAATCGATAGCGGAGCATCCAGGGCGATTCGAGGCGATGGCAACACTGCCGTTGCAGAACGTCGAGGCCAGCGTCGCCGAGATGCATCGCGTTGTCGATGAGCTCGGGGTGAGGGCCTTCGAGATCGGTACCAGCGTGAACGGGGTCCACATTGGCGACGACCTGTTCCGGCCAGTTTGGAGCGCCGCGGCCGAGCTCGACGTGTTCGTCCTGCTGCATCCGCCACTCGATCCAACCGGCACCGATCAACTCAAGGACTATTTCCTAAAGAACCTGCTCGGCAACCCCACCGACACCACGATGGCCGCTTCCAAGTTGATCGTCAGCGGCACGCTCGCCGAGCTTCCAAACCTGAAGATCTGCCTCTCACACGGCGGAGGATTCCTCCCCTACCAGGTTGGTCGCCTCGACAAAGGCCATTCGGTGCATCCGGCGACACGGGAGCGCCTGGGGGACGATCGACCTTCCTCGTACCTCGATCGCTTCTTCTACGACACGATCATCTACGACCCGGTGGCACTCGGGTTCTTGGCAAGCAAGGTGTCGCCGGGCCGCCTCATGCTCGGCAGCGACTACCCGTTCGAAATGTTCGACATCGACGGGTTGTACCGAATACGTGAGGCGGGATGGTCGGAGGCCGAGACACAAGGCGTCCTCGGCGCCAATGCCAGCAGGGCGCTTCAGAGACATGCCATACCGGAGGACGGTCGCTCAGCGTGATCGGCGACACGAGAGAGCAAGAGAATGGAGACCCGAAGTGAATGATCCGGCCAGAGCCCCGGTGGTCGATGTGCATGCGCATGTTGTGCCTCGGGGCCTCATTGACATAATCGGCGCCCACCAGGACAAGTTGCCGAGCGTCATCGCTCGCGAGTCCGATGGCCGCGTCCTTCTCGGGCTTCCCCGGCCAGGCGGTTTGGGCGAGCCTCGTCCGGTCCTGCCGGCGCTCCTCGACGTTGAGGCGGCTGCCACCCGGATGACGGACCAGGGCATCGACCTCGCCTTGGTCAGCATCTGGCCCGACCTGATCGGGGCCACACTTCCCCCTGAGGAGAGCTCGGTCTGGGCGCGATGTGTCAACGAGGCGCTGATCGAGGTGATCAGGGCCCAGCCTCGGTTCGAGGGCTTGGCGGTGGCGCCTCCGCAGGCGCCCGAACCCGCAGAGGAATTGTCGAGAGCACTCGAGGGAGGCTTCCTGGGTGTCGAGATCGGCACCACCGCCTACGGTGAGGAGCTCGATAGCCCCAAGCTGTCGGAGTTCTGGGCCGCGGCCGACGAGTTGGGGGCGGTCATCTTCCTTCACCCCATGTACATGGGAGGCGACCCGCGGCTTCAGGATGGGCTGGCGTACGGGTTGGCCAACTCCATTGGTCGGGTCAACGACACAACAGTCGCCGTGGCCCGGCTCCTGCTCTCGGGCATCCCTGAACGGTTTCAAGGAGCGAAGATCATCGTCGCCCACGGAGGTGGGACCATCCCGTACCTCGTAGGGCGGTTGCTGAACGTTCACGAGATCCATCCCGAGGAGACTGCGAATCCGATGGAGAGCTTCAAGCGCCTCAGCTTCGACTCGCTGGTCTTCGGAGCCGATACATTGCGATACCTCGTCGAGGTGGCCGGCGCCGACAGTGTGGTGCTGGGCTCCGATCATCCGTTCGCCAACGGTGATCCCAACGTCCGCAAACTGATCGAATCGGCGCTCGCGGACGAGGACGTGAGGGAGCTGGTGTTGCGAGGGAACGCCCAGCGCTTCCTCTCCAACTCGGATGAAGATTCGGGAGCAGCGTGATGGATCAACCTCTGTTCCTCCAGCCGGCCGAGTTGGCGCCCCCGATGGGGCCGTTCAGCGCCGGCGTCCGCATAGGCGACATGCTGGTAAGTGCTGGCCAGCTACCGCTCGACGCCGACGGCGACATCGTCAGCGAGGACATCCGAGCTCAGGCGCGGCAATGCTTCGAGAACCTTCGAATCGTCCTGAAAGATGCTGGGTTGGAGCTCCGCAACGTGGTCAAGCTCACGGTGTGGCTGATGGACATAGGTGACCTCGGTGCCGTCGCCGACGTCCGTCGGGAGCTCTGGTCGCCGCCACATCCCGTGAGCACCACCGTGGAAGTGAGCCGGCTGCCAAATCCCGACGCCCTGATCGAGGTTGATGCCATCGCCATCGCCGGCCCGACGCCGCCGGCATGATCCCCTTGGCTGATAGCAGCGGACTCGACGCTCACCGCTGGGGAAGCCTGGGTGGTGGGCGTCGGTGAAGGCAACCGTCGTGATAACGGACTTCATGGGTGATACGCCCGACGTCGAACGACAGATCTTCGCCGATGCCGGGCTCAGAGTCGCAGTGGCGCCGGAGCGAGACCCCAAGTCCTGGATCGCCGAGGCGCGACATGCCGAGGCAATACTCACTCGGCACGCGCCGATCACACGGGATGTCATAAACCAACTCCGGCGATGCAAGGTCATCTCGCGCTATGGCACAGGCACCGACAACATCGACCTGGCCGCCGCCGGCGAGCAGGGGATCGTGGTGACGAACGTGCCCGACTACTCCACTTCCGAGGTGGCCGATCACGGCTGGGCGATGGCGATGGCGCTCTGGCGCCGGCTTCCGCTCTTCCGCACGGTGATACGGCACGGCGGCTGGCAGCCAACATCGCTCCCTGGCATAGGGCGCATGGAAGGATCGACGCTGGGTCTCATTGGCTGCGGCCGGATAGGGAGCGCGGTGGGGCGGCGTGCTCGGGCGTGCGGCATGGAGGTCATCGCATACGACCCCTTCCTGACAGACCATCCGGAGGGGATCGAGCTCGTCGACACCGTCGATGATGTCGCCCGGCGGGCGCACATCGTCTCACTGCACTCCCCGCTGACTCCTGACACCTCCAGGATCGTCGACGGCGCCTTCCTCAGTAGGTCTCGGCCGGGGTTGGTTCTGGTCAACGTCGCCCGAGGCGGGCTGGTCGACTTACAAGCTTCAACAGAGGCGCTTGAGGCCGGTCGGCTGGGTGGTCTCGGCCTCGACGTGTTCGAGGAGGAGCCGCTGTCGGCCGATCATCCGTTGCGCACGATGGAGAACGTCTTGCTGTCCCCCCACGTCGCCTACTACAGCACCGAGAGCGTGGTCGAGGCGAAGCGGCGGAGTTGTGAGGAGATCATCAGAGTGCTGGCAGGCGAGTCGCCGGCCCACGCCGTTGGCACCGAAGCTCCGGGCTGATGGCTATGCGATGGGAGGGCGTCAAACAGTCATGCGGCAAAAAGGCGGCCCGGTCCCGTGATCCCTTCCACCGAGAGAGCACGTGCCGCCAGCCAGGCGAGCGCCAGGTTGCTGGTGAGCATCACCTTTCCCGTGGCCCTCTCGAACGGGGCGATGGCGTCAACGGCGTAGAGATCAGTGCAGGCGACCACGACCACCCCGACGCCTGCAGCGGCTTCGGTCGCCGTTTCCGCGATGACATCGGGTGGGATCTCCGCGTAATGCCGGTATCCGCGGGGCAGGTCGACGGTGCGGGTGACTTCGACGCCGACGTTGCCGAACCAGGAGGCAAGGGCGGCCGTGATGTCCTCCGGATAAGGCGTGACCAGGGCAATGCGGCTCTCTCCGAGCAGGGAAATACCTTGTTGCAACGCCCGCAATGGGTCGACCACTGCGAGGTCGGGCCGGGTTTCATGGATGCAAGCATCGATGATGTCGGTGCCGATGACTGCTCCGCCGGAGGTGCAGGCGAACGCCACCGCGGCCGGAGGTCGCAACGTCAGCCGCTCGGCGGCAGGTGCGAGGTGCTGCGTCAACTCGATCAGATGCGCCGCCGAGCCGACCTTTCGCAGCGGGATCCTGGTTGTCATGACCGTTATCGAGTTCTCGAGGATGCTGTGGAGGTCATGCTCCACAACCTCGTCGCGATCGAGGGCTATCAGCCCGAGCATCGGTCTGGGGTGGGTTGGATTGGGAGGGGAGGCGACCTTGGCAGCTTCTTCAAGCATCTGTGACATGTTGGTGTCGTCCTCTCTCCCCGTCCATTCAAGGCCCACGCGCTGTGGCAGTTACCGAGAAATGAGCTCAGAAACAAGCAACGGAAGGATATTGGCATGATGAAGCGCACAGAGTTCGGTGTCCGGCTACCGGTGGCAGGACCCCTCGCTGCGCCAGAGGCAGTCCGCAGGATCGGCACTTCGTCGGAGCGGCTTGGCTTTGATGCCATCTGGGTTCACGACTTCATCGCGTGGACGACCTACCAGGACCAGCATCACGTCTCCTGCGGATCGGTCGAGGCACTCGAGGCGTCGAAGGCGCCGCCGCTCTTCATGGAATCGCTGACCAACCTCTCCTATCTCGCCGGGATCACCAATTCGATCAAGCTGGGTG
>CAZKFU010000106.1:0-5132 GCA_964552165.1 uncultured Acidimicrobiaceae bacterium | reverse complement strand
CAAGGCTTCCGATCCCCAATTGGCCAGGTTGGCGGCGAGCGCCGGCGGAGTGCCGGCGGGACTTTCCGCCGCCGCCCACTCCTCGGGAAGAGTTCGGTTGAACACGACCGCCGTCGGCTCGGCGGTGGCACCGGGGAGCTCGCGGAAGAAACGGATCGCCTCGCGGAGCGGCGCCGGATCTGCGGTGGTGATGAGCAACACCGACGACCTCCGGAACAGCGACTCGATCTCTCGGGAGCGGCGAGCCACGCCGTCATAGGTTGTGCGCAGATCCATCAGGAACTCGGCCACCCGCTCCAACAGGTGGGCGCCCAGCAGCGAATCGGCAATCCTCAGCGCGGGCTTTGCGGTTCGGTTGAAGAGGAACCGCCGCCCGGGGAGACGCCATCCCGTGATCCACCGGAGTAGCCGTCCCCCGATGAGATCGGTCATCTGCGAGGGAGCGGTGAAGAAGTCGATTCCGCCTGCCGACGGTGGGGTGTCGACGATCACCAGATCCCACGCCCTGGCTTGGATGTAGTCGGCGGCCTGCTCGGCGGCGGCATATGACTGCGACGCCGGGAAGTGCTCGGTGGCGGCCTCGAAGAACTCGTTGTCGACCAGCCGCTCCGCCACGTCGGGATCGGCATGCCGTATGGCGACGGCTCGCCACGACTCGCCGGCGTCGAGCATCGCGGCCCACAGATTGGGGTCATCGGGATGGGGGGACGGCTCCGACCCCAATCCCGCCAGTCCCAGCGCATCGGCCAGCCGTCGAGCCGGGTCGACGGTGACGACCAGGGTTCTCTTCCCGCTCCTGGCTGCCGTCACCGCCATGGCGGCCGAAACCGTGGTCTTTCCCACACCTCCGGCGCCGGTCACCAGAATCGCGGAGGTCACGATGCCTCCCAAACCTCGGAGAGCCGCGCCGCGACCTCGCCGGGGGTGAGCATCCCAAACAGGTAAGGAAGCTCGATATCGGGCGAGAGGCGAGTCCGCCACAGTGACTGCTCGTTGAGGAGGGAACGGTGAAGGTCGGCCGCGGCCGCGGTGGCCCCCGTGGAGCGGGCCCGCGATCCCAAAGGCTGCAATACACGGTTGGCCACGATGGAGCGGTTGGGGACCAGCCCTTCACGGTGGAGCCACTCCAAGGTCTCACCTGTCTCGGCGACGGGAAGCTCCTCGAGGGTCGAGACAACAATGAGCCTGGTGGCGGCGCTGTCTCCTAGCAACTCTTCCATCCACGCCGCCTGCTCCCGAATCCGCCCGGCGGGTACCAGCTCGCTGATCGTACGCGGCGCTCGAAGGAACCCTCCGATCTGTCCCGTGGGCGGGGCGTCGGCTACAACGAGATCCCACTTTGCTTGCTTCACCTCCCACAGCACCTTGCCGGTGGTTATGACCTCCCTTACCCCGGGTGCTGCGGTGGCCAGGGCGTCAAAGGCGCGGGCGAAGGGCCCCATGGCGGCAAAGGAAGGCATCCTCAGCTGGACCGACAAATACTCCAGCAACGCCGCCGAACGTTCCAGCCGCATGGCAGCCAGCCCGGGAAGAACCTCTCGGGGGATGAACTGGAAGGGCCCGGTGGAGAAATGAGCCGACAACCCGCCGGCGTCGGTCATCTCGATGGCGAGAACCCTGAGCCCGGCCCGAGCAGCGGCGAGGCTGGAGGCGGCGGCCACGGCCGACTTGCCGACGCCACCCTTACCGGTGACCAGCAGCAAACGGGCATCGGCCACCGGCTAGTGGCCTGTCTCATAGATCACGCGCACACTATTTACGCGACGGACCACTAGTCGCCGGAGCCGAGCGGGATCCTCAACACGAGCTCTCCGTCCTCCACACTCCAGCCGGCGCTGGCCACCAATGAGAAGTCGGTGAAGTCGACCTCGGCTTGCTCGATGAACTTCCGTCGCTCAGCTCCGGCGACCGGGGGAAGGGGGCGGTTCTTCACCGCTTTGGCGCGATCTCGGAAACGAGAGATCATTGCATCAACATCGAATTGGGCCATTCGGTAACGGTAGACAATCTCGTTGATGTCAACTGCGGCCGGTGAACTGCTTCCTCTTCTCAGCAGCGCGGCGCTCTCCGTCGAGTCTCTCCAGATCGACATCGCTGTAGTCGACAAAGGTCATGGCGTCACCGATCAAGCGGTGCCCGGCTTTGTCGCGGATCAGCCGATGCATCTCGTGGGCAATCTGCCGGTATGCGGGGTGCCCGGCCGCCTGGCTCCGAAGCTCGATGAGGTGAAACGCCTGGCGGGGGCTCATCTCCATGACAAATCGTATGTTGTACGCCAGGGGCACCACATACTGGGCGACGTCCGCGCCCAACGTCTCCCTCAGCTCCTCGTACAGGTCGGCGGCGTCGTCCATCACCGATGTCCATGTCGGCTCCAGGCCCTGCTCGACGATCTCTGCCGGCACGTCATAACCCAGCCGTGTGCCCAGTCTTTGCCACTCCAAAGTCATCAAGCGGTGGCGTTGCAGATCGCGAAACGCCCCGAAGTCGCAGACGACGTCGAAACGGTATGCGGTGCGCTCCATGGGACGCCCCGGCTTGTGGCGTCGGTTGGCCCGGGCGCCGACAAGCGCGGCCACCACGCGGGCCCTTTCCTCGGGTGACATCTCGGCGGCGATTGCCTGGAGCCGGCTGTCCGGCGCCTCGGAGACGGCATATAGGGCCGCCGCGGCGATCTTGGTCTCGGCGTCCGGGTCCCAGTCGGTGAGCCAGACTCCCGTCTCCGCTCCGTTGCCGGGGCCGATCAACTCGGCCTCCTCCTCCAAGCGCGCCCTCACCTCCTCCAGGTAGCGACTCCAACGCACACCGCGCTCGGGGAGATCGACGCGGGTGAGAAACGACGGGATCATCTTCCGGAGCTCGGTCAGCATCATCTCGCCATAGGCGCGCGCCTCGGCAAGGGGGTGGGCCTGCATCCTCACCAATGCCATCTCGTACGCCTGGCCGGTGGCATAGATCCCCACGTTGGAAACGGTGGATGCGGGAAGCAGCCCGCGCACGGTGTCACACGCCTTCGCTCTGATGGTGGCACGCCACACCCCGGGAGGGTCGGAGTCCTGTTTGGGGTGGCTCTTCTCAAAGACCGTCTTCATCTCCGACACCAACCGCCCGTAGGTGTCGAAGAGGTGCTCCATGAATCCTGTGAAGCGAGCGACGTGTGGCGAGTCTCTCACCTCGTCGGGAACCAGGTAGCGGTAACGATCGCCGAGGGGAGCGTCGTAGGCGATGTATCGGGTCGACTGCTCCAGGTAGGCGGCGAGACGTCCCCATTCCAGGATCTTGGTGAGGATGTTGGAGGCCTGCTCGCAGGCAAGGTGAGCACCGCCGAGCTGAGCCACGGAGTCGTCCCCATAGTCAAAGAAAACCCGCTGGTAGAGATCCTCGGCGCGCTTGGTGGCCAATAGCGGGTCGTCCTCCATTGATCCGGCGATGGCTCCGATCCCGGTGTCGGGATCGGCCACGAACTCGTCGAGGAAGAGCCGTCGCAGCGACTTGGCCGACCGCGAGTAGCGGGCAAACATCGCCCCCTTCACCACCTCGGGAAGATTGATGAGACCAAAGACGGGACGGTCGACGTTGGTGAAGAACCGGGTCAGGACCGCGGTCTCCTCCGCGGTGAACGGCTCTTCTACGTACAGGGGCACGGGGGGCGATTGTATGTCGGAAAGCCAGCTGGTCGCGGTAGCGTGTTGCTGCGATGAGGGTATGGATATTGAGGACGGCGGTGGTGGCGCTCACCGCCATCGTGCTTGCGGTCGCTGCCATCCCGATGCTCGTTCTCCTCGACCTCGTTGGCGGCGGTGACGGCTGGGGCCTGTGCCCCGACGGCATCAGCTCGTGTCGCAACCCCTATACCGCGGCCTCGGAGCTGGCGTTGGGACTCACACTCATCCTCTTTCTCGCTCTCGCCGGGATTCGGGTCCTGATGAGAGTTGCGCGGAGGCTCCAGGCCGAGTCTTTTCAGATCGTCAACGAGCCGCGCTGACCGCCTCGGCCTCGGTCTCCTTCGACCCGGCCTCGGTTGTCACCACCAGATAAACGGCCACGAGAATCAACAAGGCGCCGCCAAACCCGGTGGCGTCGAGCCTTTCCCCGAGGACCACCCAGGCGGTCGCCACCCCGAATGCGGGCTCAGCGGAAAGGACCACCGCGGTGACCGAAGCTCCGACGATCGTTTGTGCCCACACCTGGAGCAAGAAGGCGACACCGCTGACCCCGAGCCCGGTGAGGGCTATCGCCCCCCACGACGTGGATGCCGGCAGCTGCCACCCCTCGATGGGTCCCGCCGCCAGGAAGGCGAGCACCGACGTGACCAGGAGCTGGACCGAGGTGAAGGGAACTACCGGGTGCCGGTAGGCGAAGCGGGACAGGGCGATTATGTGAGCGGCAAAAGCGAGAGCACAGCCCACGGTGAGCAGGTCGCCGCGTTGAAGGCTGAAGCCGTCGGTCCCGGTGAGCAAGATCAGTCCTCCGAACGCGATCACCGCCCCGATCACCGCCCACGGCGAGGGAGAGCGACGGGCCAGACCGGCCGCCAGCAATGGCGTGAAAACCACGTAGAGCCCGGTGATGAGGGCGCTGTTGGAAGCGCCGGTGAGAGTGAGCCCTGCCGTTTGCAGGGCATAACCGAGGAAGAGGAACAACCCGGCGATGGCGCCGTCGATCCACAGGCGGCGGCCGCGGGGGAGCATTATCAGCGCAAGGGCCGCCCCTCCCAGGAGAAAACGCCACCCGACAAAGGTCAGCGGTGGTGTCTGAGTAACCGCGCTCTTGATGACGACAAACGTGGCTCCAAAGAGAAAAGCGGCGGCGACGAGGGCACCCACCGCGTTCCTGGTTTGACGTTGGATCACGAGGCGATGGAGGGTATCGGGATCGGTCCCTCCTGCAATAGCATCCCGCCGATGTCACAGCCGTTGGCCAACGGAGAGACGCCGTCCCCGAAATTGAGGGGCAAGGCGCGGGCGGTCTGGAATCGTCTGGTGTCCCGCTACCCGAGCATCGGCACCGCCCTCGAGTATCGAAGCCCCTGGGAGCTGCTGGTGGTGACCGTTCTCTCGGCGCAGACCACCGACGAGAACGTGAACCGGGTGGCCCCGGCCCTGTTCGAGGCCTACCCGACACGGAGAGAT
>CAZKFU010000105.1:0-5168 GCA_964552165.1 uncultured Acidimicrobiaceae bacterium | reverse complement strand
CCGGATGCGTTGCGGGAGCTCGAGAGCTCGGGCACGGGGGTGGTCCGCATCGCGCGGACCACCCCCGCGCTCGTCTCGGCGGACGCCCACGTGCGATTGACCCTGGCAACCGTCGCCGGAACGCGCTACGGTAAGGAACGTATCTCGTTGATACCTACTCTTTTCGACCCGGGAGGTCGGATGACGCCGGTGGCGGGGCGCCCCAGGGGCTCGATCGGTCTGGGACCGGTCATTCCGAGGCGGCTCGGTACAGGCCGGCTACTTCTTCAGGTTGCAGCCGGCGGTAGCTGCCTGGTCTCAGTCGCTGATCTGTGAGCGGCCCGATGGCGGTGCGAACCAGGCTGGTGACGGGGTGTCCCACGGCGTCGGCCATCCGCCTCACCTGACGATTTCGCCCCTCCCCGAGGGTCATCTCCAACATCGTCACCTCTGCCCCATGGTCGACGATCTGGCAGGTCAAGGCTCGGGCCGGCCCATCCTCGAGCTCGACTCCGTCAACGAGACGGCGCGCCGCGGCCGGTTTCATCCTCCCGGCGACGACAACTAGGTAGGTCTTGTGGACCCCGTGACGGGGATGGGTCACCAGGTTCGTCAGGTCTCCGTCATTGCTCAGGAGCAGCAGCCCCTCCGAGTCGGCGTCGAGCCGTCCCACCGGGTAGACCCGCGGTGTCGGTGGCACCAGGTCGAGGACGGTGGCCCGGCCGTGGGGGTCGGAGGCGGTGCTGATCACGCCCGCAGGTTTATAGAGCAGGTAGGTGACGAGAGCCGGGTTGATGGGGATGGGGACGCCGTCGACGGCTACTTTCTGCGTCTCGGGATCGACACGATCTCCGACCGCCGCCACCACGCCGTCGACCGTAACCCGTCCTCGAGCCACCAACTCCTCGGCGGCACGCCGTGACATGAGACCGGCGCGGGAGATGGCCTTCTGGAGGCGCATCGGCTCGCCCATCTCAACCTCCGGGCCGGAAGGTCTCCTCGAGCACCTCGACCACCTCGGCCGGAGGCACGTGATCGGCGAGCGGAGGCAGCTGGTCCACGTCGTTGATGCCCACCTTCTCCAAGAAGAGATCGGTCGTCCGATACACCGCAGGGTTGCCCGGGAAGGACAGGCGGCCGGCTTCCTCAATGAGCCCCAGTCTCTCCAGCGTCCTCACCGATGACTCCGAGTCGACGCCACGGATCTCGGAGATCTGGCTCCGGCCCAATGGCTGGCGGTAGGCGATGACCGCCAGGGTCTCCAACGCCGCGGCGGTGAGCTTCCTCGCGGTCGCGCTCGAGGAGAAACGCTCCAGATATGGGTACGCCTCGGGTCGGCTGTATAGCCGCCATCCCCCGGCTGCCTCTCGCAGCACCAGCCCCGAGCCGCGCTCGGAGAGGGAATTCTCGAGATCTGCCAACAACTCGCTCGCTGCCTCGACCCCGATCTCGAGGACTTCGGCCAGCTCCCCCACCGGTACGGGAGACTCGGTGACGAAGAGGATGGCCTCCAAGGCTGCCAGACGCTCCATCATGTCGCCCACTCCGACGTCTCGAATTCAACGGGCGCCTCAGGGTTGTGGACCACTACGATCTCGGAGAGCCAGTCTCTCTGCGAGACCTCGATGACTCCCCAGCGGGCCAACTCCAGCAGCGCCAGAAAGTAGGCGGCTACCTGGGTTGGGTTCGAGCAATGGTCCACCAGGGTCTCGAAGGTGGTGGTGACGGTGGCGGCCACTTGCTGGCGGACCTCGTCGATTGCCGCCGCAACCGAAGGGAGGTCGAGGTCGAGATGGTCGAGGTCCAGCTCGGGGGAAGGCCTCGTCAGGACCTTGTGCGCAATCAGGGAGAGCCCCTGGGGGTCGAGCGGGGTGGTGATCTCCGGGGGATTGGTCGCAATCGGTATATCGGGACCACCGCTGCGCGGGACATACCGGTTGTTCTCCTGGAGCCGGTGGAGGAGCACCGCGGCGACGTCCTTGAAGGTGACACAGGCGAGCAACCGGGAGAGGATCCGGTCACGCTCCTCCATGAGGGCCAGCTCCTCGTCGAGGTCGAGGTCGGAGCGCGTCGGAAGCAGCGCATGGGCCTTGAGCTGAATGAGGGTGGCCGCGATAAGGAGAAACTCAGACGTGACCTCGAGGTCGAGATCACGAATCTCGTCGAGGAAGAGCAGATACTCCGCCACGACGTCATGGAGGCTGACCTGGGTGACATCCACTTGATGACGGGTGATCAGCTGAAGAAGAAGATCGAGAGGTCCTTCGAAAACAGCGGTGCGAACGAGATACGTCACGAGATCCTGGCTCAGGTTATAGGGGAGTTGATGCGTCGACGCGTCAATGTTTCCCCGTCGGCAGAGATCAGCAGCTCCCAGACATCGGAGGGGATGGGTGCGGGTCGTTCTCCATGGTGATGGCGGGCGAATTCGATGGTGACGGGGGCGGCGCCCACCAGCTCCAACTCCTCGGCACCTATCTCGCCATGATCACGGTAGACGCGGAACGAGACAGGCAGGCGCAGACGGAGCCGGATTGCCAGCGACGCCGCCACCCGGCCGAACACTCCGAGCCCGGCGTGGCGCTTGCCGACATCGTGCAGAGCGGCCGCCTCGATGAGATCGACGGCATCCGGGCGCATCGTTGCCACGTAGCGGGCCGCCTCAAATCCGTGGCGCTGATCTGCCCGAGGCTGCTCCCGAAAGAGCTCTAGGAGGCCGCCGCCGAGACGGCTTCCGATCCAGGCGAGCTCGTCGCCGTCAAGAGACCGCGCCCGGAGGACGGCGAAGAAGCGGGCCCCGAGGTGAGTCCAAGACCCAGGCACTCAACCGAGCGCCGACTTGCACGTCACACAGAGCACAGACTCGGGCCGGGCCTCCAGCCGGGCCCTTGGGATCTCCGTGCCACAGTTGGCGCAGATTCCATAGGTCCCGTCGTCGATGGCCTTCAAGGCACCGTCGACCTGGCTCACCTGGCCGCGAAGAGACTCCACCAGGCCCAAAACCTCGGTTCTCTCGGCCGTCACCGCGGCGGCATCGGCGAAGCTGCCCCCGAAGTCGAGATCGGAGCGCAGGTCGCCCGATTCGGCGGCGCCTAGCTCTTCGAGCTGATGGACCAAGCGCTCCCTCTCCGCGAGGAGCACCTTGCGGGCGGCATCGACTGAGATGGCTGTCATCGACTCCTCGGGTGGGATTGAACGTAGATCTCCCAGAGGTGGCTCTGGCTCACCCTGGTGTAGACCTGGGTGGTGCTGATCGTAGCGTGTCCCAGGATTTCCTGGACGGAACGGAGATCGGCGCCCGCCTCCACCATGTGGGTCGCTGCACTGTGGCGGAGCACATGGGGCGAGACCCGGGTCGGGTCGACGCCGGCGGCAGCGGCGTTCACACGCACCACCCGGTATACGCCCTGCCGAGTGAGGCGACCGCCCCGCAAGTTGAGAAACATGGGGTCCCCGTGCTGGTTGCGCCTCACCAACTCCATCCGGTCGGGAAGCCAACGACGCAAAGCCGTCACTGCAGCCGTTCCCAGCGGAATCAGGCGTTGCTTGCTTCCCTTTCCTGTGACCAGCGCGACCTTGTCGTCGAGATCGACGTCGCCGAGATCGAGAGCCCCCGCTTCGGTGACCCTCGCTCCCGAACCGTAGAGAAACTCCAGCAGGGCGGAGTCGCGCCTTCCGGCCAGGGTGGCGATGTCTGGCGCCTCTACCACGGCGATGGCCTCGTCGACTGTCAGAGCCTTGGGGAATGGCGCAGGCCGGCGCGGCGGCTCGACCAGCGCCGTCTCATCGGTAGGCCGCATCCCTTCGGCCACCAGGAAACGGTGTAGACCCCGGATCACAGCCACCTTGCGGGCGATGGTCGCCTCTGCCCAACCCTGGCCCGACATCTGCTCTATGAAATCATCGACCGTCTCGGCCGTGGGCTCCGAGCCTTCCAGGTGGGCGAGGTACTGATCCAGGTCCCGGCGATAGGCGATCAGCGTGTTGGCGGCCAGCCCCCGGTCGACGCGCAGAGCATCGAGGTAGTCCTCGACCAGCTCTGTGAAAGGTTGCGAGGTCACATCCCGGTGATCGCGGCAAGAGGGTCGACGTAGTCGGTGGCAAGGCTCTCCGCCACAGCCGGATGGCAGATCTGGTCGCCAACCACGTTCACTCCCAACTTGAGCTCTGGGTGGCTCTCCAACGCCGAAGCCGCCCCGCGATTTGCCAGCGTCAGGGCGTAGCTCAAGGTGGCGTTGGTGAGGGCGTACGTCGAGGTGTGCGGGACCGCTCCGGGGATGTTGCCGACGGCATAGTGGAGCACGTCGTGGACCATGTAAACCGGATCCTCGTGGGTGGTCTCCTTGCTGGTCTCGAAGCATCCGCCCTGGTCGATGGCGACGTCGACGAGCACTGCGCCCCGCTTCATGGCCCTCACCATGTCCTCGGTTACCAGCTTTGGAGCCGAGGCTCCGGGGACGAGGACCGTGCCGATGACGAGGTCCGCTCCCAGCACCTCCTCCTCCAGGGTCAGACGGTTGGAGTGGAGGGTGACAATCTGGCCCCGGTAGAGCGAGTCGATCCAGCGCAGCTTGTTGACGTCGGTGTCGAGGACCATCACGTCTGCCTGCATCCCCACCGCGATGGCCGCGGCATTGGCACCGGCCATGCCTCCGCCGATGACGACGACTCTCGCGGGTCGCACCCCGGCCACGCCTCCGAGCAGGATCCCCCGCCCGCCCTGGGCCTTCTCCAGGAAGTAGGCACCCACTTGCGTCGCCATCCGCCCTGCTATCTCTGACATCGGTGCAAGAAGGGGAAGGCTCCGATCCGGCATCTGGACGGTTTCATAGGCGATGGCGACGACCCCCCTCTTGCGCAAGCCGGCGGCAAGGTCCGGGTATGCGGCGAGATGGAGGTAAGCGAAGAGGATCTGGCCCTGGCGTAGCTGCTCGACCTCCGAGGGCTGGGGCTCTTTCACCTTGAGGATCATGTCGGCGGCCCCGAAGATCTCTGAAGCGTTTGCCGCGATGCGCCCTCCCTGCGCCTCGTACTCGTCGTCGTGGATGGTCGAGCCCTCCCCCGCATTGCGCTCGATGATGACGTCGTGCCCGCGCTCGGTGAGCTCGCGGACGCCCACGGGGGTGATGGCGACGCGATGCTCGGCCGTCTTGATCTCTCTTGGTACGCCGACGATCACACCGATCTCC
>CAZKFU010000104.1:0-5169 GCA_964552165.1 uncultured Acidimicrobiaceae bacterium | reverse complement strand
CAGGGAGCCACCCTCATCATCACCACCCACTACATGGATGAGGCCGAGCAGCTCTGTGACCGCTTGGTGGTGATGGACAAGGCAAAGATCGTGGCGGAAGGCTCCCCCCGCCAACTCATCGAGAAGTATGCCCCCCGCGAGGTTGTCGAGCTCAGGCTGGCTGATGGTCACCTCGATCATGCCGTGACCCAGCTCGACGGTCTGGCGGAGCGCGCCGAGCTCCTCGCCGACCGGATCCTGATGTACACCGACGACGCCGACCACACCCAGGCGGGAATCGCATCACGTGGGATCGCCCCCGAGCAGGTGCTCGTTCGGCGATCCACGTTGGAGGATGTGTTCCTCAAGCTGACGGGACGGACCTTGATCGACTGATGACGTCGCTGTCGGGGACTTGGAAGGTTGTCGAGGGGGAGGCCGTCGCCTATCGGCGCGTCTGGCGAGGCTCGGCGATCACCTACTTCGTCAACCCGGTCCTCTTTCTCTCGGCGATGGGTATCGGGTTGGGATCACTGGTTGATCGAGGCGGGGCCGACCTAGGGATCCCCTACTTGGCTTTTGTCGCCACCGGCCTGCTGGCTGCTTCGTCGATGCAGAACGGGGCCGGCGATGGCGCCTGGGCGGTGATGGCGGGGATCAAATGGCGCAAGAACTTCCACGCCGCCGTCGCCACCCCGGTGAGCCCAAGCGAGCTGGTCTCCGGGCGCCTGGTATGGGGCGCCATCCGCAATGCCGCGGTCCTTGCCATATTCGTGGTGATCGCCTCTCTCTTCGGCGCCATCGACCTCGGCCCTGGTCTTCTCGCGTTGTTCCCCGCGGTCCTCACCGGCGTCGCCTTCACGGCAGCCGTCACCGCCTTCACCGTCACCCGAGAGGATGAGACCTCGTTGTCGACGCTGTTCCGGTTTGGGATCGTGCCTCTCTACCTGTTCTCGGGCACTTTCTTTCCCATCGCCCAGCTCCCTGATTTCATGCAGCGCATTGCTTGGGTGACTCCCCTCTTCCACGGAGTGGAGCTGGTCCGCAAGGTGGCGATCCCCGATGCTCCACCCGAGGTGGTCACCTCGCTTCCTGCTTGGGCTCACGTGTTGTATCTGGTGACGATGACCGTTGTCGCCACTTGGCTGGCGGCCAGGTGGATGACGAAGCGGCTCAAGCCATGAGCGTGACGGCGCCAACCCGGATCACCCCGGCGGGGGCGATGAATGCCTTCCGGGCGCAACGGCTCTGGGAGCGCAACTATCTGGTGTACCGGCGGTTGTGGAAGGTTCTGTTCACCGGCCTCTTCGAGCCGATCTTCTACCTTTTCTCGATCGGGGTCGGATTGGCCGCCCTGGTGGGCGACATCGAGTTCGGCGGCCGGTTGGTCCCGTATACGGCGTTTGTCGCCCCCGCCCTGATGGCGGCATCGGCGATGAACGGGGTCACCTTCGAGACCACTTTCAACATCTTCTTCAAACTCAAGTTTGGCAAGGTGTACGACGGGATCCTCACCACGCCGATGCGGCCTCCCGATATCGCCATCGGGGAGATCGGCTGGGCGCTCTTTCGAGGCGCCCTGTACGCCACCGCATTCTTCGTGGTCATGCTGGCCATGGGGCTCGTCGAGTCGTGGTGGGGTGTGCTCACGGTTCCGGGGACCGTGCTCATCGGGTTTGCCTTCGGCGCGGTGGGGATGGCGGCTACCACATTCATGAAGAGCTGGCAGGACTTCGACCTGGTGCAGATGGTCACCCTGCCACTCTTCCTGTTCTCGGCCACGTTTTACCCTCTCGATGTCTATCCGGAGGCGCTGCAGCGAGTCGCCCTCATCTCTCCCCTCTACCACGGGACCGAGATCCTTCGCTCGCTGTCGCTGGGCCTCCTTGACTGGTCCCTCGTGGGCCACATCGCCTTCCTGGCCGTCATGGGTGTCATCGGCCTGGTGATCACCAACAAGCGCTTGGATACCTTGCTCCGACCGTGATGCGAGTGCTTGTAGCCTGCGCCGCCGGATGATCGATCTCGCTTTCCCGCTGCGGGCGCCTCGCGGCTCGACTCTCAACACCCCAGGATGGCTCCAGGAGGCGGCGTTGCGTTGTCTCCTCAACAATCTCGACCCCGAGGTTGCCGAAGACCCGGAGAACCTCGTCGTCTATGGCGGTCGAGGCAAGGCGGCCCGCGATCGTGACTCTCTCCACGCCATCGTGCGCACCCTGGAGAGGTTGGGAAACGATGAGACTCTTCTCGTCCAATCGGGGAAGCCGGTTGGCGTGTTCACCACGCACGAGATGGCCCCCCGAGTGCTCATCGCCAACAGCCTCCTGGTACCCAGATGGGCCACTCTCGAGCACTTCTGGGAGCTCGAGGCCGAGGGCTTGATGATGTATGGGCAGATGACGGCGGGGTCGTGGATCTACATCGGGACCCAGGGCATCCTCCAGGGCACGTATCAGACATTTGCCGCCATCGCCGAGCAGCGATTTGGGGGGTCACTGGCCGGGACGATCACCCTCACCGCCGGGCTGGGTGGGATGGGCGGGGCGCAACCACTTGCGATAACCATGAACGGTGGGGTGGCGTTGTGCGTCGAGGTGGACCCCGAGCGGATCCAACGCCGGATCGACACCGGGTATTTGGACGAGCTCGCCGACAGTCTCGACGTCGCGATGGAGAGGGCACTCGCAGCCAGGAACTCAAAGGAAGCGGTTTCGATCGGCGTCGTCGGCAACGCCGCCGAGGTCTTCCCCGAGCTCCTGCGCCGAGGCTTCCAGGCCGACATCGTCACCGACCAGACCTCTGCACATGACCCTCTCTATGGGTACATCCCGCTGGGGTACACCCTCGACGAGGCTGCTTCTCTGCGTTCCGATGACCCCGACACCTACGTCAAGGCGGCCCGGGAGTCGATGGCGACGCACTGCCGGGCCATGGTGGGATTTCAGGCGCAGGGCGCGGAGACCTTTGATTACGGCAACAATCTGAGGGGTGAGGCTCAGCTCGCCGGGTTCGACGACGCCTTCTCCTATCCAGGGTTTGTCCCCGCATACATCCGACCCCTGTTTTGCGAAGGATCGGGTCCTTTCCGATGGGTGGCCCTCTCAGGTGATCCCGACGACATCACCGCCACCGACCGGGCGCTCCTCGACCTCTTCCCGGAGAACGAGACACTCCACCGGTGGCTGAGGCTGGCCGCGAACAGGGTCAATTTCCAGGGGCTGCCGGCGCGGATCTGCTGGCTCTCCTACGGGGAGAGACATCTGGCGGGGCTCCGGTTCAACGAGATGGTGGCCAGCGGCGAGGTGACGGCGCCAATCGTCATCGGCCGTGACCACCTCGACTCGGGATCGGTGGCGTCGCCTTACCGAGAGACCGAGGGGATGGCCGACGGCTCCGATGCCGTGGCCGATTGGCCGATTCTCAACGCCCTGCTCAACACCGCGTCGGGGGCGGCCTGGGTGGCCGTTCACCACGGAGGCGGGGTGGGAATCGGGAACTCGATCCACGCCGGGGCCCAAGTCGTGGCCGACGGGACCGACATGGGGGCGTTCCGTCTGGAGCGGGTCCTCACCAACGATCCCGGCACCGGAGTGATGCGCCACGCCGACGCCGGCTACCAGAGGGCCCGGGAAGTGGCTCGCGAACGCGGCGTCGACCTCCCCATGCTGTGATGTCCATCTCCGACCCTTTCTGGCCCCGCGCCGACAACTGGCTCTCCACCTACCACCACGAGCCCGATGTCGTCGTGGTCGGTGTCCCTTCCTCCACCGCCTCGCTCACCCCGTCACGGGCCGACCTGGCACCGCTGGCTCTGCGTGATCGGCTGGGCGGGTACTCCACCTTCCACGGTGAGTGGGGAGTGGACCTCTCCACGGTGAGAGCGCTCGACGTCGGCAACTGGGCGGTCAGCGAGCTCGACATGCACCAGATGCCTGCCGTAGTCGAGGAGAAGGCAGGGCGTCTCCCTGAGGCACCGCTCACTCTCTTTCTCGGTGGTGACAACGCCATCACCCGTCCGCTGGTGCGGGCTCGAGGGACCCAGGGTGTGGGGCTTCTCACATTTGACGCCCACCACGATGTTCGCACCTTGGATCTGGGACCTGCCAATGGGACTCCTGTGCGAGGGCTGATCGACGAAGACGGGCTCCCTGGAGAGAACGTCGTCCAGATCGGGATCCATTCCTTTGCCAACTCCCGGCCGTATCGCGAGTACTGCACCGAGCACGGCGTGACCGTGGTGACGGTTACCGAGGTGGAAAGGCAGGGAATCGATGACGTAGTCGAGGCAGCGCTCAGCGGTCTCTCGGCGCGGGTCGACAGGATCTATGTCGACGTCGACGTCGACGTTCTCGACTCCGCGTTTGCTCCCGGGTGTCCCGGAGCCCGACCTGGTGGAATGCGGGTGCGCGACCTGGCGTCGGGGGTAAGACGATGCGCCCGCAACCCGGCGGTCACCGCCATGGACTTCGTCGAGGTCGACCCGGAGCGAGACGTGTCAAACATCACGGTCGACGCCCTGGCGACGGTGTTCCTCTCCGCCATCGCCGGCTTCGCCGAGCGCTGATCCCTCACCCCCCGCCGCCGCCGCACCCTCACCCCCCGCTGACGACGAGCTCGGCCTCCCTCCCCAGACGGTCACCTTCGCGATCGTCGAGAAACCCGTGAGGAAGACGCACCACCCTGGGCCCGTGGGAGTGACCTCGGACCATGCGGTGCGCCTCCTCGGGAAACGGCACCTCGGGGTCGAGGCGGGAGAGCAAGGCCTCCAACTCGTCGAGCGAGGAGACGCGGGCCAGGGCATCCCGCAGCTCCGGCCCGGCGGGGAAGCCCTTGAGGTACCACGAAGGGTGTTTGCGAAACAGGTTGATCCCCAACTTCTCCCCGAACTGTCCGACGAGGAGGCCGGCATGACGGGACATGGTCTTGGCCACTTCGCCAAGATTTGGCGGAGGCGACGGCTCCCGTCCGGCAAAGACGTCCACCAGATCACGAAACAGCCAAGGCCTGCCCAGGCACCCCCGCCCCACGACCACTCCGTCGCACGCCGTGGCCGCAATCATCGCCACCGCGTCCTCGGCGGTCCAGATGTCGCCGTTGCCGAGCACGGGCACCACGGGCACGGCTTCCTTGAGCCGGGCTATGGCCGCCCAGTCCGCCTCACCCGAGTAGAGCTGGGCGGCGGTCCGGGCG
>CAZKFU010000103.1:0-5178 GCA_964552165.1 uncultured Acidimicrobiaceae bacterium | reverse complement strand
GGGCCGCCACCCGCCGGGCATCCTCGGCGTCGGAGACCGTGCAGCACCCCGTGGTGGGTGCTTCGCCATTGGGGCCCGACCACAGCTTGAGCGTGACCCCCACCACATCATGGCCGGCCCCTCTCATGAGGGCCGCGGCCACCGACGAATCGACGCCCCCGGACATGGCGACGAGCAACCTCATCGCAGCTCGCCCACCGTGGAGGCCACGACCTCGGCGGCCTCCATCGCCATCTCGTGTGTCGTGTCCCAGCCAAACGTGAAGCGCACACTCTCCCTGGCTTCCGCAGCGGAGAGCCCCATGCCTTCCAGGACGTGGCTGACCGTGGCCGCCCCCGACTGGCAGGCCGACCCCGCCGAGGCGGCGACACCGGCGCGATCAAGCCGAACCAGCAACGACTCATTGCGAATCCCCGGTATGTGGAGGTTGCAGTGCTGGACGAGACGCTGCTCGGGATCACCGTTCACCTCGGAGCCGGTTACCGCGGAGAGCACCGTCTTCTCGAAGGCGTCGCGGGCGGCGCCGACCTCAATCCGAAATCGCTCGCGATCGGCTGTCGCAGCCTCCAAAGCCGCCGCCATCGCCACCGCTCCCGCCACGTTGTGGGTCCCCGATCGTCGTCCAAGTTCCTGGCCTCCCCCGTGGACCAGGGGCTCCAATTCGGTTCCCTCGCGGACGTAGAGGACGCCCACGCCTTTGGGAGCCCCCAGCTTGTGCCCGGAGATGCTGAGGAGGTCGATGCCGTCGATCTCGATTGGCTCGGACACCGCCATTTGCACCGCGTCGGTGTGGATCAGGGGCCGGTAGTCGGTGGCACCCAGCGCCGCCACAATTTCCTGAAGCGGTTGGATGACACCGGTCTCGTTGTTGGCCGCCATCACCGAGACGACGGAGGTGTCGAAGTCGACGGCCGCCACCACCTCGCCGGGATCGACGCGACCCTGTCTGTCGACGCCGACACGCCTCACTCGACATCCGAACCGCTCCAGGAAGTGGGTCGCCTCGAGCACGGCTTCGTGCTCGATCTCGGTGACAACCACTCCTCCTCTTCCCCCACCGGCGAGGGCAGCACCCTTCAGCGCCATGTTGTCG
This sequence comes from uncultured Acidimicrobiaceae bacterium, assembly GCA_964552165.1. Classification (GTDB taxonomy): domain Bacteria; phylum Actinomycetota; class Acidimicrobiia; order Spongiisociales; family ZC4RG35; genus CAZKFU01. The sequence continues at coordinate 4,085 of CAZKFU010000103.1, read as the reverse complement.
GACTCGGTGCCCCCGGAGGTGAAGACGATCTCCCGGGGTGAGGCGCCCAGCACCTCGGCGATCTTCTCCCGAGCCTCCTCGAGAGCGTTCTTGGCGCGGCGTGAGACCTCGTGGACGCCCGAGGAGTTGCCAAAGATCTCGGACAGGTGGGGGGCCAGGGCCTCCCGCACCTCCGGTCGCAGCGGTGTCGAAGCGGCGTGGTCGAGGTAGATCACATCGCGATTCTGGCAGCCACGACGGAATGCGCCACCTAGTGGCGGAGCGGCGCCAGGCGGTTGGCCAACGATTCCAGTATCGCTGGATCGAACGGGAGCGGCATCATGAAGATGATGTGGTCGGCGCCGGCCTCGAGGTACTCGGCGGCGACGTCACCGGCCTTGTCGGGGTCGAAGTTGCGCAGCTGGATCGACACCTCGACCTCACCCACGTCCCGTCCCACCTCGGCGCATCGCTCGCCGAGAATTCCCACCAGCCTCGCCAGCTCCTCGGGTTCACCACCCGGGTAGTTCCACTGGTCGGCCCATCTAGCCGCTGCCCCCAGGGTGCGCCGCTCGCCTTTGCCCCCAATGACGAAGGGCGGCCGCGGCTTCTGGATCGGCTTGGGCTCACACCTGGCATCGGTCAGCCGGTAGTGGGCACCGTCGAAGTTGGCCACCGGCTCGGTGAGAAGGAGGTGGATCACCTCGAGGGCCTCGTCGAAGCGGTCGAACCTCTCCTTGAGTGGCGGCAACTCGATGCCGTAGGCGGCGTGCTCTTCCTCATGCCAGCCGGCGCCCAGCCCGAGCTCGAGTCGACCGCCGGAGACGTGGTCGAGCGTGGCCGCCATGTTGGCCAGGACCGCTGGGTGGCGATAGGTGTTTCCCAGAACCATGACTCCGTAACGGAGACGATTGGTGAGGGCGGCCAGGGCGGTGGTGACGGTCCAGGCTTCAAGGCACGGCTGGTCGTTCTCGGCGCCGAGCGGATAGAAGTGGTCGAACGTCCAGCCGGCGTCGAACACTTCGATGTCGTCGGCGGCCAGCCACAGGTCGCGCATCGACGACCAGGTGGTCAGTTGTGGTGAGGTCTTGAATGAGAAACGCATCTTCCTGATTCAAGCGTGGGAGTATCGCGGTGTGGCCAGCAGCGAGCTTTCGATCACCGTGCGTGCTCCCCAACACGTGGTGTGGGCGGAGCTTGCCGACCTGGCGAGCCACACCGACTGGATGAGGGATGCCCGTTCGATCGGGTTCGAGACCCAGCAGAGGCGCGGGGTGGGCACGAGGATGGTCGTCGAGACCCGGATTGGGCCCTTTCGAACGGTCGATGTTCTCGAGGTCACAAAGTGGGTGGAGGGCGAGGCGATAGGCGTCACCCATCACGGGCGAGTCCGGGGCCAGGGCCTCTTCGAGCTGGGCTCCAACGAGAAGGGAACCGCGGTGGCGTGGAGCGAGCGGCTCCTCTTCCCCTGGTACCTGGGAGGACCGGTCGCAGCCGCCTTGGCGGCCCCGGTACTCCGCAGTGTCTGGAGGCGGAACCTGGCAAGTTTCAAGGAGAGGGTGGAGTTGGGGGGCTCGTCTTCCGGCGACTCGTGATGAGCCAGGCGCCGGCACCGAGACCGAGCACCAACACACCTCCGATCACCGACGCCCTGGGCAGAAAGGCGGCGAGAAGGAGGCAGCCCGTCACCCCCACGCCCTGGAGCCAGCGCGGCCAGCGACGCTGGTTGTCGGGCTGGCACCATGCCGAGACGTTGGCAATGGCGTAGTAGCTGAGGATGGCAAACGAGGAGAACCCGATGGCACCGCGCAGGTCGACCGTCGCCGCCACCACCGCGACCACTGTCCCTACGGTCAGCTCGGCGACATGGGGTACCTTTCGTACTGGGTGGACCGAGCTCAACCGGCGGGGCAGCTCGCCGTTGGCCGCCATGGCAAATGCGGTGCGACTCACCCCCGCCAAGAGTGACAGAAGCACTCCCAGCGCGGCAAGGGTGCCGCCGAATCTCACCACCGGGGTCAGCGGAGAGTATCCACCCGCCGCCACCGCGGCCGCCAGCGGTGCCTCGGCGACGGCTACCACTTCCGGGCCCACTGCCAGCAGCGCGGCAACAGCGACTGTGGCGTAGACGACAAGGGTGATGCCGAGAGCGAGGGGGATCGCCTTGGGGATGGTGCGCGAGGGGTCGATCACCTCCTCGCCAAGCGTTGCGATGCGGGCATACCCGGCGAAGGCAAAGAACAGCAGCCCGGACGCCTGAAGGATGCCGCCCACGCCACCTCGGCCGAGATCGCTCAGGTTCTGGACTGAGACGGTGCCCCCGCCGAGGGTGGCAAATGCCACGACGACCAGGGCTGCCAGGACCAGGACAACGATCAGCCTGGTGACGGCTGCGGTCTTGCGGACCCCGGCATAATTGACCCCGGTCATCACCAGGACGGCGGCCACACCCACGGCCCTCGCATGCCCGGGAAATGCGTAGGCCCCAACGGTGAGCGCCATGGCGGCAAGGCTGGCGGTCTTCCCCACCACGAATCCCCAGCCTGCCAGGAACCCCCAGAAGGGGCCCAGCATCTCACGGCCATAGACATAGGTGCCCCCGGCCTCGGGATAGACGGCTGCTAGCTGGGCGGAGGAGGTGGCGTTGGCGTAGGCGACCACGGCGGCAATCGCCAGCCCGATCAGGAGCCCGGAGCCGGCCACTGAAGCCGCCGGGCCCACAGCCGCGAACACCCCGGCGCCGATCATCGAGCCCAACCCAAGAACGACGGCATCGCCGAGCCCGAGCCGGCGCGCCAGACGAGTCGGCTCGTCGTGGGGATGATCGGTCATTTCTTGTGAAGCTAGCGGGGGTCTGGCTGATGGAGATCGCCTACCCAGGTGGGCTTCGTGGCCGTCGGAATCTGATCCGTCCGTGTTTCGTGTGGTGGTAGAGCTCGTAGCCTCGTTGGTGAATGACGACTTGGTGGTGGTACCAGCACAGGGTGATGAGGTTGCTGGGGTCGGTTGGTCCGCCTTGGGACCAGGGGGTGATGTGGTGGGTTTGGAGGCGGTGGCGGCTGTCGCACCCGTCGGCGGCGCACCGGTACCCGTCGCGGGCGAGGACCGCTCTCCGTAGCCGGGGTGGGATGGCCCGGGTTTGTCTCCCGTATTCGAGGAACCGGCCGTCGCCGGTGCGGGCGGTGACCTCGGTGACCGAATCACAGAGAACCGCCTGCAACGCGTTTCTCCCTACCCGGGGTCCTGCTTCTAGGACGACCCCTGATTCGCCGTTGGTGGCGGCGGCTTCTTTGGAGTCGACGAACACTGTCACCTGGGTTGGGGGTGGGTCGTCGCTGACACACACTTCGACCAGGGCGGTTGCTCTCCGCCACGACGAGTCGCCACGGGTGCCGTCGGGGAGTGAGGGGAGGGCATCGGCGGTTGCGGTGATCACCTTGTCCACCAAGGCACCAGACACGCCATCCAACCCTCCCCATAGTTTCCACCACGACTCGTCCAAGGAGGGCTGGAGAACCAGGAACCTGTCGGAAGCCGACCGGTATTCCTCAGAATCGGTGACCCGGGCCCGGTGGGCGGCGTGGCGGCGGACCCCGGCCACATCCACATGCTCCATGAGGCCTACGTCTTCTGGGATCCGGGTCAACGCTTCCACCCGGTCCAAGGTGGCTCCCTCCGCCAAGGCTTCTCGCAGGTGGGGCCGGTCCCCGGTCCGGCGCATGGTGCGAACCAGGGTGGAGGCGGTGTCCAAACCCAGGTCCAACCGCGACGCCGTCCACTCCGACAACGACCGGCAACCATCCCAAGTGGCGGTCTGACGCTGATCCAACACCTCCAAGATCCCGATGTCCTCGGCGTCGAGCCGAGACCGCACCGCCCGATTATCTAGCAGCTGCTGCTCCAACTGGTCGGTAGTGAACCTCTCCCAATCCATACCCCGAAGATAAGGGCGAGGTGTGACAGAAATCAGGGGATGTGCCGGTAGAGCCGCAGGAAAGTCTCGCGGAAACCGCGCGCCGGCCAGAAACGGGAGGAGAGCAGATTCGTGACGCGCCAGTCGGTCACGATCGTCGTGTAGCCATGCTCTCGTGCCCAAGCGAAGCTGG
>CAZKFU010000102.1:0-5188 GCA_964552165.1 uncultured Acidimicrobiaceae bacterium | reverse complement strand
ATCAGCAGATACTCGCGGGCGCCCGTCACCTCGAACACGATCAAGATCGCGGTCAGCGGCGCCCGACCCACCACGGCGAACATGGCCGCCATGCCCACCACGGCGAAGGCCCCGGTCTCCAGCCCGGGCTCAAACCCCCACACGGGCTCCACGAGGGCAGCAAACCCCGCACCGAGCGCAGCGCCCATGAAAAGGCTGGGCATGAAGGCCCCTCCGGAGGCGCCCGAGGACATGGTGAACGACGTGGCCACCACCTTGCCCAACGCCAGAAGCCCCAGCACCCACCAGACCTCGCCGCCGCCCCTCTCCCCAAGGAGGAGGGCGTTGGTGACCTCCTGTCCCGTGCCGAACAGCCGTGGCTCCACATAGATCAGGGCAGCCACTACCAGCCCAAACATCACGGGCTTCAGCCAGCCAAGCCGCTCCTGCTGAGCCGACCAGCGCTCCAGGCCGTTGAGAAAACGGAGAAAGAAGAGCCCGACGAACACCAGCACGATGGCCAGCCCGGCGTAGACGAAGAGCTCCCGGAAGTCACCCAACGCGTAGCTGGTCCCAACGCGGATTGCTAGCTCCTCTCCCACGATGAGGCGGGAGGTGACGGCGGCGGTGACCGAAGCCATGACGATCGCCGACATGTGACGCACGGCAAAGCTGGCGAGGATCACCTCGAGGGCGAAGAGCATCCCGGCTATCGGCGCATTGAACGAGGCGCCGATTCCCGCCCCGGCCCCCGCTGCGACCAATGACCGGACCTGGTCCTCGCCCAGGTTGAATCTGCGGGAGATGGCAGACCCGAGGGCAGCGCCGATCTGCACGATGGGGCCCTCACGACCAGCCGATCCGCCTCCCCCTACCGTCAGCGCGGTGGCCAAGACTTTGAGGGGTGCCGCCCGAAATCGCATGCGACCCCCGTGGACGGCGAGGGCGGCGGCGGCCTCGGGGACGCCATCTCCGGAAACCTCCGGTGCAAGCCACCGTGCCACCGACCAGGCGAGCAGCAAGCCCAACGGAACGGTGCCGAACAGCCACCATGACCCGTCGTGGATCGAGAGCCCCCCGGTGAGCACTGCCAGCCAATCCACCAGGAGGATCAGCGCCGAGGCTCCGACTCCGACGGCAACCCCCACCAGCGCCGCGATGGCAAGAAACCCACCGGCTTGGCGGTCGGCGAGTACGCCCACCGCGCGCGACCTGCGGATCCTGGTGAGGGGGTTGCTCACTGGGCCAGAGTAGAGCGACCACGTGCAGTGAACCGAACCTATTGAGGTGCGGGGCCACGCTTCGGAATCGGCGCTCTCCATCCGGCGTTAGGTTTGCGTGATGTGTAGATCGATAAAAGTGCTGCGCCAAGGCGCTACGCCCGCTCCCCCACAGGAAGTAGAAGCGGCTGCCCTCCAATACGTGCGAAAGATCTCGGGGTTCAATGCTCCGGCAGCCCACAACTCCGAGGTATTCCAGCGGGCAGTGGACGAGATAGCGACCGCTTCGGCGCGGCTTCTCGATTCGTTGGAGATAAGGGGCGCCACCACCCGGTGACCAGCCAACCAACCGAGTACGGTCGAAAGTGGGCGATCATGGTGGCCGTGTCGATGGGGGTCCTTCTGGCGACCATCGACGGATCAATCGTCAACGTCGCCCTCCCCACCCTGGTAGACGACCTTTCCACCACCTTCCCGATCATCCAATGGGTCTCGCTGGGCTATCTGCTGACGCTGGCCGCTCTCACCCTGAGCGTGGGCCGTCTCGGGGACATCGTCGGGAAGAAGCGCATCTATACCATCGGGTTCGTTGCGTTCACGATCGCCTCGACGCTCTGTGGGTTGGCCCCCAATGTCGGCGCTCTCATAGGCTTTCGCGTTCTCCAGGCCCTGGGCGCGGTGATGATCCTGGCGCTGGGCCCGGCGATTCTCGTCGAAGCATTCCCGCCTAACGAACGCGGCAAGGCGCTGGGGCTGATCGGAACCGCGGTCTCGGTCGGAATCATCACCGGCCCCGTGGTTGGTGGCCTCTTGATAAGCGAGTTCGGCTGGCGTGCCATTTTCTTCGTCAACATCCCGGTTGGCATAGTCGGCACCTGGTTGGTCTTGCGCTCGGTCCCGGACACCAAGCCCATCGGACGCCAGGTGTTCGACGTGAGAGGCGCCGGGCTGCTTTCGGTTGGTCTGCTGTCGCTGAGCTTGGCGCTGACAGTCGGCCAGGAAGCCGGATTCTCCTCGGGTCCGATTCTGGCTCTCTTCGTCCTCGCCCTCGTGGCAGGAGCAACGTTCGTGCGTGTCGAGCTAAGCCATCCCTCCCCCATGGTGCAGCTCCGTCTCTTCAAGTCACCCGAGCTGGCGGTGAGCGTGGCAGCCGGCTTCCTCACTTTCGTGGCGATGTCAGGGACCTTCTTCCTCCTCCCCTTCTACCTCGAGGGCGTCCTCGGCTTTCCCATCAACAGGGTGGGGCTCCTCCTGGGCGCCGCGCCGCTGCTGTTGGGCGTGGTGGCACCAGCCAGCGGGTCGCTATCAGACCGGATCGGCATCAGACCACTCACCATTGCCGGCTTGGTGACCATGACCCTGGTCTTCTTCGGTTTCCTCACCCTTGGAACCAACACGTCGATACCCCACTACCTGGCGCTGGCGGCCCCTCTCGGGCTGGGAATGGGCTTGTTCCAGAGCCCGAACAACAGCGCCATCATGGGGGCCGTTCCTCCCGAGTATGCCGGGGTGGGTGGCGGTCTCCTCACGATCACCCGGCTATTCGGCTCGATAACGGGGATAGCGGTGATCGGATCGATCTGGGCGACCCGGGTGGCCGCCGCCGGCGGTGGGAGCAACGCCCCGGCCGCCGCCGCCGAGTTCCAGGTGGCGGGGCTTCATGACGCCTCTTTGGTGATGGCGATAGTGATCGCCATCGCCACGATGCTCGCGGTCGTCGGGCTGGCAAGGGTCAAGCCGCGCTCATCCTACGGTTGAGCCGATCCCAAGTCGTTGGGCGTTGACCAAGGCGGAGACTGCGGCGGCAACGTCCTGGGTGGCGATTCCAACCGATTTGAAAATCGTGGGACGGCCGTTGGGAACGGCAGTTCCGGCGAGTACTTCGGAAAGAGAGGCGTCGGGTGCCCTGCCAGCACTGATCAGGTCCCCCGCTTCCACCGCCGACGCCACCGTGTCGTCCACAACCACGAAGCCGACTTCGAGTAGCGCAGCCGGGACCTCCACCATGTCAGGTGTGAACGCTCCCACCGCGTTGACGTGAACGTGAGAGCGCGCCACGTCCGGCCGGAAGAGGGCGACAGTCGATGGGGTGGCGCAGCAGACGACATCAGCTTGGGCAACCGCGACGTCCGGTGTCTCGGCAACCTCGCCACCGACTCGCCTCGCCAGGTCCTCGGCCCGCTCCCTGCGACGCGACCAAACAACGACCCTCTCGATTGGCCTTACCGACACCACGGCGTCGACCTGGTCGAAGGCCATCGCTCCCGCCCCGAGCATCGCCAGGGTGCTCGCCTCCTCGATCGCCATCAGCCGGGTGGCGAGACCGGAAGCAGCGCCGGTTCGGATGGCGGTGAGAGTGGGGGTATCCACCATTCCCACCGGGGAGCCCGAGTGGTCGAACACCACGACGATCCCAACGGGGTTACCGGGCACTGTGGACACGGCTTTGACCCCGATGTGATCACCGACCCGACCCGGCATCAGCAGGGATGGGCCTACCTGGATCCGGCGCGGGAGCTCGACATCGGGACCGAAGGCCAGCTCCATGGCGGCAATGGCGTCGATCATGGGAAGCGCCGCCCTCGTCTCGTTGCCGTCGAGGTGAAGCATCAAGCGAGCACGTTCTTCACTGCAACACCGAGCGGCTCACGCTCAGCCGAGAAGAAGGACATGTCGACATCGGTGTCGAAAGGGAGACGGGCGCCGGTATAGGCGGTCGCCATCATCGACCCCACACCCGGAGCCAGCTTGAACCCATGGCCGCTGAAACCGTTGGCTACCCAGAACCCGTCCACCCCCGCGGGGCCCAACACCGGATGGACATCCTCGCGATTGATGGTGTAGAGCCCGGCGATGCCCGTCACCTCGCCCATCGCGGCCAGGGCGGGGATCCTCAGGTGGAACGCCGCCATCTTCATCGTGCGAAAGTCCGCATCCGGGGACATCTTGAAATTGTCGGGGTCGTCGACGGCCTCGGTCTCGTCCTCGGGAAGGACCGAGCCGACCAGGACCTGCTGTCCTTCAGACTCGGGGCGAAAGTAGAGGCCGGTGGAGAGATCGGCGGCCACCGGCAGCGGCCCCAGCTCGGGGGGCCAGGTTCGATAGAGGGTTTGGATCCGGGTGGGGGTCAGCGTCCACCGCAGGTCGACTCCGGCCATGGCGTTCAGCCGATTGCACCAGGGCCCGGCAGCGTTGATCACCAGATCGGCAAAGAGACGGGTGCCATCGGCAAGCTCGACCCCGGTGACGCGACCATGGCTCTCCCTTCTGACTCCAACGACCTCGGCGCCAAAGCGAACATCGGCGCCGAGGTTGCGAGCCGCCGCCACCAGGTCCTGGTTGGCGCCGGCGGGATCGGCGTACCCGCCGCCGTCCTCGAACATGAAGAGCTCGGGATCAGGGAAGGGGTGCGGCGCCCCGGTCACCTCGGGTGGAGCCGGGTCGGTGGAGATGGCAGGAAACCGGTCCTTCACCTCTTCGGGATTCAGGGCACGCGCCGAGACGCCTTGCTCCTGAAGCCGGGAGACTTCGGCCTCGACCCTTGCCGCTGGCTCGAACGTCATCCACAAGACCCCCGCCCTTTTCAGCCCAGAGTGGGGTGTGTCGAGCCCGGTGAACGCGGGCCAGCTTCCGTATGCCTCCTGGCCGTGGTAGGCCAGCCTCACCACCTCGGGGTTGGTGTATCGGCACCGGCAAATCGAGCTCGAAGCCCCGGTAGACCCTTCGGCGGGACCGGGTGCCTTGTCCAACACGACGACCTTTTCCACCCCATGCCGCTTCATTTGGTACCCGATCGAAGCCCCGATGATCCCCGACCCCACCACGATGACATCGGCGGTTTCGATCAACGCACCGAAACCCGGTAGTCGTTGGCGGACTCCTCCCATGTCAGGTCGATGAATCCTCGCGTCGCCGCCGCCTTGCAGAACTGGAGGAACCCGGCATACCCGAACTTCTTCTCCGAGAAGGTCCGCTCCCGCTTCCTCATC
>CAZKFU010000101.1:0-5203 GCA_964552165.1 uncultured Acidimicrobiaceae bacterium | reverse complement strand
ACCCTGCCCTGTGGAGTCCGGACTTTCCTCGATTGCCTGGGAGGCAATCGCGGTCGCCCGGCGAACTCGCGTCCTCATTCTACGACTTTCGCCCACCGAGGACACCACCCACGGAGCCCACTGCCACCGCCACCAAAGCCAGCCAGAGCACGGTGATGGTTGAGGCGGGGCTGCCGCCCAGTCGTGCGATCACTACGACCACCGCTGCCAGACCGATGCCAGTGACGGCACCGTGGAAACGGTGGGAGTGTGTTGCCAGCCTGCCGGCGGCGAAGCCACCGAGAAAGAGACCGGCCACCACGCCGGCCGTCAGCCCCACGCCGGGACCGTTGGTCATCCCAAGCAGGGCCAACGCGCCGCCGAGGGTCAGCGTCGCTAGAGCTGCCACGAGGGCACCCGTGGCCACTCCTAGGGCGATTGCCCCCAATCTCAGCGTGGTCAACAGCAGAATCTCCTCTGCCTCGCTGTGAAGAACGCGAAACCGAATCGGGTTGCGACGAGTCGAACCCAACGGAATCCTAAAGAGGAGGAGCTCGAAGTGGTCATCAACAAGTACTTGGCCGAGCTGATCGGGACCTTCATCCTGGTCTTTGTGGGAACGATGTCGATCCTGGCCGCGGCCGCGACCGGTGCCCCTGCCCTGGTGGTGGTGCCTTTGGGGTTTGGGCTGGGGCTGCTGGCGGCGATCGCCGCCGTGGGCCATGTATCAGGAGGGCATTTCAATCCGGCGGTCACGCTGGCGATGGCGCTCGACGGCAGGACGAGCTTCTCCGACCTGGTCGGGTACTGGGTGGCTCAGATAGCTGGGGCCGTGGCCGCCTCGTCTGTGGTGTTGATGGCTTCCGACAAGACCTCGGTGGCGGCCACCGCGACCAGCTACACCACGCAGTCGACAGGGATCCTCTCCGAGGTTGCCTTCACGGCGATCTTCGTTCTGGTCATCCTGGCAGCGAGCAAGGGCGCAGGCCGGGCGGCGTCGACGGTGATCGCTCTGACCCTGGCGGCTGTTCATTTTGCCGGCATCCCGTTCTCAGGGTCTTCGGTCAATCCGGCGCGCTCATTCGGCCCCGCGCTCATCGGTGGTGTCACCGATCAGCTTTGGGTGTACCTCCTGTTCCCCCTCGTGGGTGGCGTGGTGGCGTGGCTTCTGTACCGCTTGTTTCCCGTTACCGAGTAGACAATCCGAATCATGGAAGGGCCCGGCTGTTGCCGGGCCCTCTCCTGTTAGAGGTCGGAGCCTTCCCCGAGGTCCTCCAGGCCAAGGACCCATCCCGCAGGGAGGTTCCAGTAGCGAGCTCCCCTGATCGCCGCCGCCAGCTCCTCCCGGTCCGGAGGAGCTTCGTCTGAGAGCGGCTGGGCGGCGGTGAAGGCGACGACGTCCCATTTGTTGCCGGCGCGATCGACCGCCTTCTCCGGCCAGCCCGGTTTCCTGCCCTGGATGGCCTCCGCCGCGGACAGAGCCTCGAACTCGATGGAGGGGATCTCAAAGACACCACCCCAGACGGTATTGCCGGCCTCGCTCTCCAGGCTGGCGAGTCGTCCGTGATCGCCGCCGATCGAAAACACGAGCCTGGTCTCGGGAAAGTGAGCTATGAAGCGGAACCTGGCACCGGGTGCCACTGCGGTGAGGCGCTCGGGATCGAGCAGTGAGGCGTAGGCAAAGTAGTGATGAATGTCACTCACGGGTGGCCGAGTGTACCGGCCGCCTGCTCCTGCCCTGCGCTCTGTTCTCCGGGAAAGCGATATGGTGTTCGACGTGGACGATCCGGCACACCTCATCGAGGCGCTACGACGATCCGGGATGCGGGTGACCGCCCCCAGGCGCGCCGTGTGTGAAATCCTGGCGGCCAACCCAAATGGTCACCTCACCGTTCCCGAGATAACCGAGAGGATGGAGCAGAGATCTGGAGGGCGCTCCGACCAGTCCACGGTGTACCGGACGATCGATGCCTTGGAGCGAGCCGGTGTTGCTCACCACGTTCATCTGGGGCATGGTCCCAGCGTTGTCCATCTCAGTGACGAGCCTGCCCACCATCACCTCGTCTGCGAGGTCTGCAACAGAACGGTGGATCTGCCGATTGAGGATCTGGATGCGCTCACCGATCTCCTCCAGATCCACGGGTTCGAGCCGACAACACTTCACTTCGCACTGGTGGGCCGTTGCCGGGATCATCTGTCCTGATCGAAACATTTGGTGAACGCGGCCGGGGGGTGGCAGACAGATCCCAGGCACTCCATAGACTCGATACGGTGAGAAAGCCCGTACTCATGGTCTCTGTCGTCCTCCTTTTCGCCTGCGGCGGCGGGGTGCTCAGTCAATTGGAGACGACCCTCCCGCCCCGCGACGGTGGCGGGGAGGTCACCGCCCACGGGGGGCCGAACCAGACGACGCCAGGCACACCGGCCGAGGCAGAGACGACGACAACGACATCCGGGCGGCCGACCGCTCCTGACTTCACACTCGAGCTCGGGGGTGGGGGCACCTTCACACTCTCCGAGCAGGACAAGCCGGTCTTTGTGGTCTTCTGGGCCGAATGGTGCAGCAACTGCCGCCGAGAAATGCCCGCCATCGATGCTCTCGCCGCCGAGTACGGTGATCGGGTGGCCTTCGTGGCGCCGGCCTGGCATGGAAGCCTTGCCGACACCACTCAGCGAGCGGGGGAGTGGATGCCATCCGGCGTCATCGCCTGGGGCCTTGACGAGGACGAAGAGATATTCGCTCTCTACGGCGTCCCCTACCAACCCGAGGCAAGACTCATCGGCGCCGATGGGACGCTCGTTGACGGCTGGGCGGGGGTGAGGGGAGAGGAGCAGCTGCGCGCTGCCATCGAGAACCTCCTGGCCGTCGCCGGCTGAGCCACCCGCGCTATCCTTATTGCGATCGAGTTGCAACAAGGACCTCCGAAGTGCATGTTCCTGACGGGCTGATAAACGCGGGCACCTCGATCGGCGCCGGAGTGGCCGCAGCCGGCGGCCTGGCGACCGCGATCCGGGGAAAGATCGAGGCATTCGACCCCCGACTCCCTCTGGCAGGACTGACCGCTGCGCTGATCTTCGCCCTCCAAATGATCAACTTTCCAGTGCTTCCAGGTGTGTCGGGGCATGTGATGGGAGGGGCACTGGCGGCGATCCTCTTGGGTCCTCGGCTGGGCATCCTGGCGGTGTCGGTGGTGGTGATCGTCCAGGCATTGCTCTTCGCCGACGGTGGGCTGACCGCCCTCGGGATCAACATCGTCAACATGGCGATACTTGCCACGCTTGGTGGCTGGGCGATCTTTGTCGTGCTCGCCGGGCTCCGGGTGGCTCCTCTCTTGGCCGCAGCCATCGCTTCATGGGCTTCGGTGGTCGTATCAGCAGGCGGGTTCGTCTTCGAGTACGCCATCGGAGGCACGGCAGGGGTCGACGCCAGAACACTTCTCCCTGCGATGTTGGGTGTCCATGCCATCATCGGCATCGGCGAAGGGTTGATCACGGCGGCGGTCCTAGGAGCCGTGGTCGCCCGAAGACCCGACATCATTGTCGGGTTTGCCGGCACGAAGACAGGGACACCAGGACTTTCGGGACGGTCGACAAGCGGGTTTGTCTTGGGCGGGATGGCGGCAGCTGCGGCGCTGGTCGTATTCCTGGCTCCCTTGGCGGCGTCGACCCCTGATGGCTTCGAGGCCGTCGCGGCCGAGACCGGCATCGCTGATGCGGAGGAGCCGGCCGTGATCGGTGGGCCGCTCTCCGATTACAGCTTCGCCGGGAGCGATGACGCCATGGGAACGATCGGAGCTGGGCTCGTGGGGTTGGCTGCGACCTTTGCCGTCGGCCTCGGTCTTGCATCTCTCCGCCGGCGCCGAACGCCATGAGCGGCAGCCACTCCCATCCGCTTCATTACCACGGGCATGGCCATCTGCATCGGATGGCCCCGCATCTCAAGCTGATCGGGCTCGTCGTGTTCGTGATCGCGGTGGTCTCGACGCCTCGCCAGCAGGTTTGGGCGTTCTCCGTCTATGCGCTGCTGGTGATGGTGATAGCGGTCCTTTCCGATGTCCCGGGGAGGTTTCTTCTCTCGAGAATGATGGTGGTGGCCCCCTTTATCCTGGCCTCGCTGTTGCTACCGGTGTTGGGAGGACCACCCCGTCTCGCGGTCGGGCCACTCTCACTTTCGATCGATGGTCTATGGGGTGCCTGGAATGTCGTGGCCAAGGCGTCGATTGGTGTCGCCGCCTCGGTCGTATTCGCCTCCACAACTGAGCCAGTCCGGGCGATCGCAGCCCTCGACCGCCTGCGCCTGCCAGCACCGTTGACGTCGATTGCCGGCTTCATGCTTCGCTATCTGGATCTCACCGTCGCCGACGTCAGCCGGTCGATAACCGCGATGCGGGCCCGGGGCTTGGAGCCTCGATGGTGGCCACAGGGCCGCCTCCTCGCCTCGCTCGCGGGGACGATGTTCGTGCGCGCCTACGAGCGCGGGGAGAGGATCCACGGCGCCATGATCGCCCGCGGTTATCAGGGCCACATGCCCCGAGCGCCTGGAGCCAAGCCCACATGGTCGGGTTGGCTGGGGGCGCTCCTGCCTGGGGCGACGGCGGTGGTGGTGGCGACGTGGGCGCTCGTGGCCAGATGAGTGTCGTACTCGAGGCTCGAGATCTGAGGTACGCGTATCCGGACGGGACTGAGGCCCTGTCGGGGGCGACGTTGCGGTTGGCCCACGGTGAAAGGGTTGCCCTCCTCGGTCGCAACGGCGCCGGCAAGACGACACTGCTACTGGCGATCCTGGGGCTGATTCCGGCCGAGGGCGCCGTCATCATCGGTGGTGTCGAGCTGTCGCCATCGAATGCCGCCACGCTCCGCCGGAAGGTCGGGCTTGTGTTTCAGGACCCCGACGATCAATTGTTCATGGCCACCGTTGCCGAGGATGTCGGCTTTGGGCCCGCCAACGCCGGTGTCTCCGGACCTCGGCTGGAGGATTTGGTCGCTAACGCTCTGGAATCGGTTGGCCTCGAAGGTCTCGGGGAGCGCACCCCACATCATCTCTCCGGGGGAGAAGCCCGCCGGGCAGCCATAGCCGGCGTCTTGGCGATGAGCCCCGAGGTGTTGGTGCTCGATGAGCCCACGTCCAACCTGGATCCCGCGGGTAGGAGAACCTTGGTGGGCCTGCTGCGCAACATCGGAGCCGCCCAGTTAATCGGAAGAGCGTCGTGTAGGGAAAGAGTGA
>CAZKFU010000100.1:0-5217 GCA_964552165.1 uncultured Acidimicrobiaceae bacterium | reverse complement strand
GGTAGAAGAGCCATTCACGGCCGCTCAGCTCGACGACCTCGACCAAGTCTTCTTCGGCCGCGCCCTGTTTGCCCCCGGTATGACGGGGATCGACATAAGTGTCGAGCCCGATGTGGGTGATCAGCCCCGGTCTCCCGGCGGCAATCTCACGGCACAGTTGTGAAAGCACCCCCTGCGGAAACGAGTATCCCTCCACTTCGCCACTCTCGACCAGGGCTCCGAGGGCCGGCTCGTTGCCGATGTTGGACCCGATGGTTCGCTTCATCAGACCACGGAGAGCGAGCTGTGACATGCCTCGATCGGCAAAGTCACCGACACCGACCACCCTGACCGTGGTCAGCCCGCGCGGAGAGCCTTCGGCTGAAAAGACCCTCGCCAGGGTGTCGATGAAAAGCTGGGGCACCGCATGACCCGCACCGGAACCTCCGATGATCACCGTGTCGCCATCCTCGATCTGACGGACCGCGGTTTCGACCGTGACCAGGTTCACGGCATATGCCCGCCGCCGTTGGGCGAGAGAGTCTGACCGTGATACAGCTCCGCCGTGTCGGAGAGGAGGAACATCACTGTGTCGGCGATGTCCTCGGGTCGAGCGAATCGACCGGCCGGCAGATCGGCCAGGCGCTCCCTGCCCGTCTCACCGGTCAGCATCTCCGCACTCATCTCGGTGATGGTTGGCCCTGGGGCCACCGCGTTGACCCGGATTCCGCGCGGCCCGAACTCGCGGGCGAGGGACTTGGTCAACCCGAGAAGACCGGCTTTGGCCGCCGAGTAATGCGCTACTCCGGGCCAGCCGATCTGGCCGAGACGCGAGGAGATCATGACGATCGAGCCCTTCCCCCGCGCGATCATGCCGGGCAGCACGGCCTGGGAGCAGGCAAATGCCGCGGAAAGGTCGACCGCGATCACCGCGGCCCACTCTTCATCCGTGATCTCGAGGAACGGGGTCTCGGGCATCACCCCGGCATTGTTCACCAATGCGTCGATCCGGCCCATCTCCTCCTCGACCGAGCGCACCAGGGCTCGTGCCTGGTCGGGATGAGCCAGGTCGGCGTGTACCGCCACTGCCCTTCGTCCCATGCCTCGCACATCGGCTATGACCTCCTCGGATTCCTCCGGACGATCCAGGAACGAGATGGCGACATCGGCGCCGGCGGCGGCTGCGGCTCGAGCCACGGCAGCGCCTATCCCCCGGCTCCCTCCAGTGACGAGCACAACGAGATCCTCCAGGTCCACCATGTGCGTCGATTCACTCTCCGAGGGCTGCGGCGGCAAGCGCTTTCCGAGCGGTTAGCGTACCGGTAGCCCTAAAACGAAGCCAACGGAGGTCGAACCTGCAGATGACCGAGGATTACCCGATGAAAGTGGGATGGATCGGCACCGGCCGCATGGGTGCGGCCCTCTGCCATCGCCTGCTCGACGGCGGAGTGGATCTCGCGGTGTACAACCGCACCACATCCAAGACCGAGCCACTGACCGAACGAGGCGCCAAGGCGGTCTCAACCCCCGCCGAGCTGGCCGAACGAGACATCGTGTTCATCATGGTGGCCGGTCCAGCCGACGTTCTCGAGGTGACAGTAGGTGACCACGGCGTCATCGCCGACCCCGAGGTCCGTCCCGGGATCTTGATTGACGCCACCACCATCGACTCGGAGACATCACTGATTCTCCGCCAGGCGGCCTCTGAAGTTGGCACTTCAGTCTTGGCCGGGCCGGTGAGCGGAAACCCCAAGGTGGTCGAGTCCGGCAACCTGACCACCGTAGTATCCGGGCCGCCAGACGCCTACAACACGGCGCGGCCCTACCTCGAGCTCTTCGGGCGCAAGGTGAGCTATGTCGGTGGCGAGGACCAGGCCCGCCTGGTGAAGATCGCCCATAACCTCCTCCTGGGGGTGGTGGCGCAATCGATGGCTGAGATCACCATCCTTGCGGAGGCGGCCGGCGTGTCCCGGGCCGACTTCCTCGACTTTCTCAACGACAGCGTCATGGGCTCGACCTTCACCCGGTACAAGACCCCGGCCTACGTCAACCTCGATTACGAGCCAACTTTCACCTGGCATCTCCTCCGCAAGGACTTCGAGTTGGGTCTTGCCGCTGGACGCGAGTTCGACGTTCCCCTCCCCACCGCCGCCCTGGTCCACCAAATCATCACCGAAGGGATCGGCATCGGATACGGCGACCTCGATTTCGCCGCCTTGCTCAGCAAGGCCGCTGCCGGCGCCGGACGCGAGATCACACCCGACAACGTCGAGGTCGGTGACGGGCTCGACTGAAGGCTTAAGAGCGTTCTCAAACTCCCGACAGCCAGCGGCGACCTGGAGCCGTACCACCTTGGCACCTTTGGGACGATCGCCCCGGTGCCCGGGCCATGGATGAAACGCCAGGTGTACGCGGCAGTGCACGTCGTCGCCGATCCCCTAGGCGACCCGGTGGGAAGCACCGCCGTCGATTGGGAGGCCACCCTCGCCTATCGGCGTCATCTCTGGTCTCTGGGCTTTGGTGTGGCCGAGGTCATGGACACCGCCCAGCGCGGGAATGGCCTCAGCGCGGATCATGTGACCGAGCTGATCCGTCGGACCTCGGAAGAAGCAAAAACATGCCAGGGCCAAGCTGTCTACGGGGTCACTACCGATCAGCTCCAAGGACACGACCACACCTTGGCGGCCATCGTCGCTGCTTACGAACAACAACTCGAATACGTCGAGTCCGTGGGGGGTGAGGCCATTATCATGCCGAGCCGGGCACTGGCGGCCACGGCCCGTTCGTCAGACGACTACCGGTGGGCATACGATCGGCTCCTCTCCACTGCCACGGCGCCCGTGATGTTGCACTGGCTAGGCGAGGCCTTCGACCCCGCACTCGCCGGCTACTGGGGTCACCACGACCCCTGGCAGGCTGCGGAGACCCTCCTCGAGATCATTGCAGCAGCCCGACCGGGCCACGTCTCCGGGATCAAGGTGTCGGTGCTCGACCCGGAGCTCGAGATCTCTGTTCGACGGCGTCTCCCCTCAGGGGTGCGTTGCTTCACAGGAGATGACTTCGACTTTCCCCGGCTGATTGCCGGTGAGGACGGGTTTCACAGCGATGCATTGCTCGGGATCCTCGATGCCATCGCCCCGGTGGCCTCGGCCGCTCTCGACCACTTGGAACAAGGCGATGTCCCAGGATTCCATTCGTTGTTGGAGCCGACGGTCGCCTTGTCCCGTCACATGTTCGAGGCTCCCACCTACCACTACAAGACCGGGGTGGTGTTCCTCGCCTACCTGACCGGGCACCAGGACCATTTCCGGATGCTGGCGGGTCACGAAGGATCCAGATCGATCATCCACCTCGCCGAGCTGCTGCGTCTTGCCGACCGAGCCGGTCTCATAGCCGACCCGGCCCTGGCGGAGCACCGCTTCAAACCGCTTTTGTCCCTCGCCGGGATCGAGTGACCCCAGCAGACCTAACGATCAAACGACTGCAGGCTCGCTAGCCATAGCCTCTTCCATCTCCTCGACGGTCATGAGGACCTCCCGCGCCTTGCTCCCATGCGACGGACCAACCACACCCCGACTCTCGAGTATGTCCATGACCCGGCCGGCGCGGGCGAACCCGATGCGGAGCTTTCGCTGCAGCATCGACGTGGACCCGAGCTCGCTGCGCACCACCAGCTCCATGGCCTGGCGGACCAATGCGGTTTCTTCGTCGTCGATCTCGTCGGCCTGAGCGGCGGCAGCAGCGGCCGCGGCGTGGAGGACTTCCTGATCCTCGTATCGAGCCTCTTGCTGGTTGCGCACCCATTCGACCACCGCGTGGATCTCGCTCTCCCGCACCCAAGCCCCCTGTATCCGCTGCGCACGCGGCTCCTTGGCGGTGACCACGAGCATGTCGCCCATCCCGATCAGCTTCTCGGCTCCGGACCCGTCGAGGATGACACGGCTATCTGTCTGGGAAGCGACGCTGAAGGCGAGGCGGCTCGGCACGTTGGCCTTGATCACCCCGGTTATGACGTCGACTGAAGGACGTTGCGTCGCGATGACGAGGTGAATGCCGACGGCACGTGCCATCTGGGCGATGCGAACGATCGATTCTTCGACCTCGCGCCCGGCCACCATCATCAGGTCGTTCAACTCGTCGATCAACACGACGATGTATGGGAAACGATCGAAGCCGTCCGGGTCGAGCCCTCCTGCCTCCCACTTCTCCCGGTATCCCTCGATGTCCCTCACCTTGGCGTCGGCCAACAGGTCATAGCGGCGGTCCATCTCGGCCACGGCCCACTTCAGGGCGTCATTGGCTTTCTTGGGGTTGGTGATGACTCTCGTGAGGAGATGGGGAACACCGTTGTACTGGCCCAACTCGACCCGCTTGGGGTCGACCATGATCAGCCGGACATCGTCGGGGTGGGTTCTCATCAGGAGCGAGGTGACGATGGAGTTGATGCACGACGACTTGCCGGCGCCGGTGGCACCGGCGATGAGGACGTGGGGCAACTCGGCCAGGTTGAGCAGTTTGGACTCACCCGAGATGTCCATACCCAGGCCAACCGTGAGCGGATGGGCGGCGAGGGCGGCCTCGGCACTGGAGAGGATGTCTCCCAGCGATACGAGGCGTCGTTTGTTGTTGGGCACCTCGACACCGATGGCCGACTTGCCCGGGATGGGAACCAGAATCCGCACGTCGGGGGTGGCCAGCGCGTAGGCGATGTCGTGGGAAAGGCTGGATACCCGATTGACCTTGACCCCTGGCGCCAACTCGATCTCGTAGCGGGTGACGGTGGGGCCGGGGACGATCTTGGTCAGGGTGGCGTCGACCCCGTGTTGGATGAGTGTCTCTTCTAGCTGACGGGCGGTGTCCTCGAGAGCGCGCTTGTTGACCTCGCCCCCCGTTCCCCCGTCGAGAATGCTGAGCGGAGGCAGCTTGTAACCGGTGTTGGCCAGGTCCACGGTCTTCACCGCCGGGGCCTGTCTGATCACAGGCTTGGGCGTCTCTCGGGGCTTCTCCGGTCGGGGCCGGGACGGCTTCGGCCGCTCGTGGCGACCCCGCTCTACCTGAGCGGTTCGGGCCACCCGATCGGGGGCATGAGCCGCATGAAGTGCCCTCCCTCCGATCAGAGTCGACCGGGCAACGCTCCGTGTCGATCGGTACAGGTCGGCGACGCCCAGTGCCAGCTCACGAACGCTGGTCTGGGTCATCACCAGCACTCCCATCCCCATCGCCGAGGCGAGTACCACG
>CAZKFU010000099.1:0-5222 GCA_964552165.1 uncultured Acidimicrobiaceae bacterium | reverse complement strand
CTCGGCTTCGATCGCGCGCGCATGCTGTACTCGGGCGCGGCGCCGATCGCACCGGACGTCCTCGAGTTCTTCGCGAGCCTGGATCTCCCGATCCGCGAGATCTACGGCCAGTCCGAGGACACCGGCCCGACGAGCTGCAACATCTACGGCAAGACGAAGCTCGGCACGGTCGGCCCGCCGATCCCCGGCGTGACGGTGAAGCTCGGCGAGGACGGCGAGATCCTGGTGAAGGGTCCGAACGTGTTCCTCGGCTACTTCAAGGAGCCGGAGGCGACGGCCGAGGCGCTGCGCGACGGGTTCCTGTGCTCCGGCGATCTCGGCGCGTTCGACAAGGATGGTTACCTGTCGATCACCGGTCGCAAGAAGGAGATCATCATCACCGCCGGCGGGAAGAACATCGCTCCCGCCAAGCTGGAGACCCTCCTCGGCAACCATCCCCTCATCTCCAAGGCTTGCATGATCGGTGACGGGCGCAAGTTCCTCAGCATGATCATCGCCCTCGACGCCGAGGAGGCGCCCTTGTGGGCGGAGGGACACGGGTTCGGCTACACCGATCTGGCCGCCTTCAGCGCCGAGCCGGCGGTCCTGGAGGAGATCGAGGCCGCGGTGAGCGCCGCCAACCAGCAGGTATCCCCGGTGGAGCAGGTGAAGCGCTATCTGGTGGTGCCCGACGAGTGGACACCCGAATCGGGCGAGATCACCCCTTCACTCAAGCTGAAGCGCCGGGTGGTCCTGGAGCGCTACTCCGACGACATCGAGAAGATGTACGCCGGAGTCTGAGACCGGAATCAGCCACCACCCGATCGAGGATGCCAAGGGAGGATCGATGATGAGCGACCCCATCACGTTCGACGGCCGGGTGGCCATCGTCACCGGCGCCGGTGGCGGTCTGGGGCGCGGCTACGCCGTCGAGCTGGCACGCCGCGGAGCCCGGGTCGTGGCCAACGATGTCGGGGGAGACGTCGACGGCACCGGGAGAGGCACCAGCGCCGCCGACAGGGTCGTCGAGGAGATAATGGCCGCCGGGGGAGAGGCCATCGCCAACTACGACTCGGTGGCAACCATTGACGGAGGGGCGGCGCTGGTTGCCTCCTCCATCGAGGAGTTCGGGTCAGTCGACGTGGTGGTGAGCAACGCCGGCATCCTCAGGGACCGCTCGTTCGCCAACATGGAGAACGACGAGATCGAGGCCGTTCTCGACGTCCACCTTCGGGGAGCGTTCCATGTCGCCCAACCCGCCTTTCGCCATATGAAGGAATCGGGGTATGGACGGTTTGTCTTCACGTCGTCTAACGCCGGAATCTTCGGCAACTTCGGGCAGGCGAACTACGGGGCGGCCAAGGCGGCCTTGGTCGGCCTCTCCAATGTCGTCGCCATCGAGGGCGCCAAGTACGGGATCAAGTCCAATGTGATCGCCCCCATCGCCCGCACCCGGATGACCGAGGACCTACTGGGCCCGTTGTCGGATCTGGTGGCACCGGAGCAGGTGATGCCCATGGTCGTCTACCTGTGCTCGGAGGCCAACCAATTCACCCACGAGATATTCACCGCGGGAGGGGGGCGCTATGGGCGGATATTCATTGGGACCAACGAGGGCTGGTTCGCCGGGCAGCGCCAGGTGCCGACCGTCGAGGAGCTCGCCGACAAGATGGATCTGGTGCGCGATATCTCCTCGTATGAGATTCCGCTCAGCAGCAGAGACGAGATGGCGCTGCTCGGCCGGATGCTGGCCGGCTGACATGCCCATCGACGTCGCTCGGGCCTTGGGGGCTCGACTGGATCCGGTCGAGTACGTCTGGGACCCCGACCGGGTAATCCTCTATCACCTCGGGCTGGGTGCAGGCAACCCTGCCACGGACGAAGGTGAGCTGCGTTACGCCTACGAGGCGAATCTCCACGTCCTTCCCACCTTCGGCACCATTCCCCTGATGCCCCTTCTGTTCGCGATTGGAGGGGTGGACGGCCTCGACGTGAACTTCGCCCTTCTGCTTCATGGCGAGCACGATCTGGTTGTCGGCGCCCGAATCCCCACCTCGGGAAAGGTGACCAGCCACGGACGCATCGGCGAGATCTGGGACAAGGGCAAAGGTGCGGTGGTGGTGGTGGAGGTCGACAGCTTTCTCGACGGTGCCGACACCCCGCTCTTCACCAACAAGGCGTCGCTCTTCATCCGAGGCGAAGGTGGGTTTGGAGGCGAGCCCGGGCCGGGGTCCGGTAACCAGCACCCCGACCGGCCGCCCGATTTCATCGTGGAGACTCCGACCCAACCCAACCAGGCGCTCCTGTATCGGCTCTCCGGAGACAAGAACCCCCTCCACGCCGACCCCGCTTTTGCCGCCTTGGGAGGCTTCGATCGACCGATACTCCACGGCCTCTGCTCCTACGGCATCGTCGCCAAGGCGACCGCCGACTCCGCTCTCGATGGGGAGGTGGCGGATATTGCCCGGTTTCAGGCACGTTTCGCCGGAGTCGTCTTCCCAGGCGAGACCATCGTCACCAGCGGCTGGATGGATGACGACCGTATCCTGCTCGAAGCCGCCACCAAGGAGCGCCAGGCTCCGGTGATATCAAACGCCGCCATATGGAAGAAGGAACGATGACTGGTGACCCCCGTGCCACGGTGGAGGGCGCTCTCGACGCCCTCGGGGAATGGGACGGCGGGGACGAGGTCGGCTTCTGGGGGCGTCAGTTCGATCTCGGATTGGCCTGGGTGCACTTTCCCGAGGGTGATGGTGGTCTGGGCGTTTCGCGCAGCCTGCAGCCGGTGGTCACCGAGAGGTTGGAGGCGATCGGCGCCTCGTTCTCCAACATCACCAGGAACGTCATCGGCTACGGGATGGGAGCACCCACCGTGGTCACCCATGGCAGCGAGGAGCAGCGGCGACGCTGGCTTCGGAAGGTCTTCACCGCCGAGGAGATCTGGTGCCAGCTGTTCTCCGAGCCCGGTGCCGGCTCGGACTTCGCCGGGTTGGCGACGAGAGCGGTCCGTGACGGCGACGAATGGGTCGTCAACGGCCAAAAGGTGTGGACCACCCTGGCCCATACCGCCAAATGGGGCCTGCTGGTGGCGCGGACCGACACCGAGGTCCCCAAGCACCGGGGGCTCACCTATTTCGTGGTCGACATGGAGCAGCCCGGCGTCGAGGTGAGGCCGCTGCGACAGATAACCGGTGAAGCCGAGTTCAACGAGGTGTATTTCGACGACGCACGAATCCCCGACGGCGATCGGTTGGGCGACGTCGGTGACGGCTGGCGGGTCTCGCTGACAACCCTCATGAACGAGCGTGTCGCTATCGGCGCCACCCAACAGCCTCGGGGCAGCGGGGCCATCGCCACGGCCGTGGCCATCTACTCCCGGAACCCGCAGCCGGAGCGGCGCGATGAGCTGATGCGACTGTGGATCGAGGCGGAGGCGATGCGACTCACCAACCTGCGGGCCGCTCAAATGTTGACCCGGGGCACCCCCGGCCCCGAGGGCTCCACCGGCAAACTGCACTGGGCCGAGCTCAACAAGAGGATCTACGACTTCGCGGTCGACCTCCTCGGCTCCGAGGGCATGCTGTACCCCGAGACCTACCGGTTTCGGGTCCCCGACGAGACGAGCCTGGGCAAGCGGTCGCCTCAGATGAGCTTTCTTCGCTCTCGGGCCAACTCCATCGAGGGAGGCACCTCGGAGATCATGAAGAACATCCTTGGGGAGAGGGTGCTGGGACTTCCCGGCGAGCCTCGCGTTGACAAGGACCTGGCGTGGAAGGATGTCCCCCGCGGCTAGCCGGTGATGACCACCGGGGTGCCCAGAGGGACGGCCTCGGCGAGGAGAATCATCGTCTCGTTGGGGAGGCGGATGCACCCCATCGAAGCGGCCCGGCCTATCGAGCCGGGAAGGTTGGTGCCGTGGATGCCGATGATCCCGTCGCCTCCGTTGAACTCGGTGATGGTCTCCGAACGGGCAGACAGTCCGAGGGCGCGGGGCCCCCATGGTCCCGAAGGATCGGCGAGCCGCACGGTGTCGGTGACGAAGTAGCTGCCGCTCGGCGTCGGGTTGCGTGCCGCGCCCACGGCGACATCGGCCACCAGCGTGGGCTCACCTCCTTCGAACAGCGTGAGCGTTCGTGACGCCAGGTCGATCTCGATGCGAGTGTCGACGACGCTGAGCCTCAGGCCTCGTGCCTCGATGAAACCGGTATCTCCATTGGGAAGACCAGGCAGCATCACCTCGAGCCAGCCATCGACGGGCCCGTCGACGACCAGGAAGACGGTGGGGGTCCCCAGGATGGTGGTGGCAGGGATGGTCCGTTTCGGATTGGAGGAGCCCGGGCTCTCGTAGGCGTCCACCTCGGACCCCGCGGTCGCCACCAGCGCCTGTGAGCCGGAGAGCGATCGGGTGCTGATCCATGGCTGGCTCGGTGGGGGAGCGGTGGCCGCTTCGATCCGGGCCCAGTCGATTGGCGCCGGGGCACCGGCGACGGCGGCGGGCCGCTCGACGACGTCGATACCGAAGATGGGAGACGCCCACGGGGAGAGGACGATGAGCGCGGCGACTGGCAGACGGGCGAATCGCATGGGGATCCGAGGATATCGGCGTCCTTGGGGCCCGCGATAAGCGACTTCCCGACTGGTCTCGTTTGCGGTTACCCTTCCCGCTCCCCATCGCGGTAGGAAGTCCCACGTCATGCGCTCGTTACCCTCTGCCCGGTCCGTCCTGAGCAACCCCTCCCAGGAGGAGCTGCGGCGCCTCGCCTTGGAGTTGATGCCCCGAGTCATCGTGACCGAGTTCGGGAACATCAACTATCAAACCGAGGTGGTCGCCCGTCTCAAGAACTCGACGTTCTTCGTATCCGACGTCGAGATTCACCAAAACCGGATGCCGGTGGCGGAGGCCAGCGAGTGGGCGGCGCGGCAAGATGCATACATCGCGGAGCGCGACATGATCCTCGTCGAGGGCTACATCGGTCCCGATCAGGAGTTTCGCACCGGGTGCCGGCTCTTCATCGAGAAGACGCAGCCCAACATCGCCGGGATGCAGGCTCACCTCTACTTTCCGCCCGATGCGCAGTGGGCCCCTGAATTCGATGTGATCTACACCCCCGGTTTGGGCGCCCCGGGAAAGCCAGATGACATGCTCATAGTCGTCGACCTCGATCAAGGGGTCACCAGGGTCTTCGGCTCCGACTACTTCGGCGAGTCGAAGATGGGTGGGCTGAGGATGTGGAACAAGCTGG
>CAZKFU010000098.1:535-5252 GCA_964552165.1 uncultured Acidimicrobiaceae bacterium | reverse complement strand
CCGTTTTGTCATCCATCGGTGGTCGCCCCACCGGTAGCTCAGGTCCCAGATCTTCGATGCGGTATGGGGTGGCGTCTCGTGGTGGAATCCAAAGGGATCGGCCTTGTCGACCGCGAGGTCGCCGTTGACGATTCGATACTTGTAGGCGGCAGCGATGGTGGCATTTGGGGCAAAACCCTCCCAGATTCCGGAAGTCCCCCTTGGTTCGAGAGGATCTGACTCGGGATTCCAGCCGTTCCAGTCTCCGACCACCGACACCCGGTCGGCGCCGGGCGCCCACACCGCGAAGTACGCTCCGTCGTCGACTGTGCGGGCTCCCAGCTTCTGATAGAGGCGGTAGTGCGTCCCTTCGTTCCAGAGGTAGAGGTCGTCGTCGGTCAGCGGGCTGTGCTGCGGACCACGACGCTTGGCTCGGGCCATTTGGGTCAGGGAGCGGTTGCGGGGTGTAGGTTCAACCTTCCTCAATCTAACGGAAGCCCCACGGTCTTCGCCGACCGGTCGACGCCATCGGCGGCGGGCGGTCAGATATCTGTCGCGATTCGGGGCCGCTAGCCTCGCCGGTCAATGGAGATCACCGCCCTGGCCGACCTCCTCGATCTCCAGGAGATCGACCTCGCTATCGACCGCCTCCTCCACAAGAGAGAAACGTTGCCGGAGTTGGCCCCATACCGAGACACCCACGAGGCATTGACCGAGGCGTCAGCGAGGAGAGGGCGGTCCGCTGCCAGGCTGCGCGATCTGGAGCTCGCCGAGGACAAGGCCGAGGGGGAGCTGTCGATTCTCGAAGCCAAGCTGACCGAGCACGAGACACGGCTCTATGCGGGTGGCATGAGCGGCCGCGAAACCGAGCACATGCGACTCGAGGTGCAGGCGCTCAGGGGGCAGCGGGAGGCCCTCGAGGAACGGACCCTGGCGATGCTGGAGGAAATCGAGCCGGTGCGCGCCGAGCTCGAAGCCATCGACGCCGAGATTTAGGGGTTGGCGACCCACAAGAAAGCGCTGGAAGAATCGATCAGCGGCCAGTGGAAGGTGATCGACGCCGAGATAGCCCGCAACGAGGAGAGAAAAGCGGCCGCTGCCGCCCCCATTGCAGCCGATCTGATGGAGGTCTACGAGAAGCTTCGCTCATCGAAGGAAGGTGTCGCGATCGCCAGACTCGAGGGCGGGGTGTGCGGGGGATGCCATATGGCGCTATCGCCTGCTGAGCGGGCGGAGGCCCTGTCCACCGATCCTCCTCGATGCGTGCACTGCCGGCGCATACTCGTCGCCTGAGATGTTGTTCTGGCATCTCGGAGCGTCGCTCTGGCTATTTCGGTGGATTTTTCGCGACCCCAAGGTGGATGTCCGCTTCCTCCTGCTGGGGGCCATAGCCCCCGACATCATCGATCTTCCGATAGGAACCCTCATCTTCGGCGATCGATACTCCACCGGTGAGCTGTGGGCGCACTCGCTGCTGATCCCATCGCTCTACATGGCTGGGGTTCTCCTGGCGACTCGAAGGGGACGGCGACGCCGGGCATTCATGGCGGTGGGAGTGGGTTGGCTCCTCCACCTCCTGATCGATGGGATGTGGACCGTCGACGAGGTGTTCTGGTGGCCGTTCCTGGGGTGGGAGATTCCCTCGGGAGTTTCGCCATACTGGCGGCTGGCCTGGGAGCGAGCGTTCTCGGATCCGTGGCGGTGGTTGCTGGAGGCCATCGGCGTGGCGTACCTATGGGCCCTCTGGGTTCGAACCGGGCTGAGTGATCTCTCGAGACGCCATGCCCTGCTCCAAACGGGGAGAATCCCCTTACATGCGGATCCCAACCCGAGTCTTTAACGCCGCAGCGGTGATGCTGATGGTTCTTGGCGCCTGCGGTGGCGATGAAGGCTCGACGCCTGCTCCCACCCTGGGGCCAGGTGCGGAGACCCCGGTAGCCGCCGTCGATGAGCTGGTGGTGTTGCTCAAGCAGCCAGATTTTGGTGCGGCAGCCAGCCTGATCGTCCCCGGGCAGTCGGCGCTGGCGGCGCTGTCGGAGGGGGCCACCACCAGCCAGGTCGCCGGTGCGCTGGAAAGCGGCGACATAGAGGTTGCCTCCAACTTCTGGAGCGGCTTCGCCCAGGGGCTCGGTTCGTTGCTCGACGGGGAGTTCGTGACCGAGTCGGGTGTGGACGAGGTAGTCGATGGCGTCGAGTTCCACATCATTGAGCTGGGGCCGGCGTCGGGTGATACTCGCCGGATCGCCCTCCGCAACATCGATGGATGGAGAATCGATCTATTCGCCTCGTTCGGGGGGACGCTTGCGGAACGGCTGACCGCACCCGTCGAGCTTCTGCTCACATCATCACAACCAGAGGCGACCCAGGTACTGCTGGGCCTCCGCGATGTTGTCCCCTCGTTGAAGCTGGCGCTCGCCGAGCCCGGGCTCTCGGCACCGGCTGCCCAAGCTCTGGCGTCTCTGATCGAGATGGCCACCCGGCTGGATTAGGCCTGTCGCCGCAATCTCGGAAGCACCTCGGACGCGATCATGGCGAAGAGCGTGCCGGTGGTGCAGGGCTTGCTATTGGTAGCTGACGAACACGGGGACCGGGTCCTTTCCGAGGGTGTGCTCGGGGGAGGGTGTGGGCTCGTCCATCCGGAAGAAGTTCTTCCACCCCCAGCGCCAATGGTTGTCCTGGGTCCCGGAGGTGAGTACCCGATAGGTCTCGTCCTTGGTGTGGATCGGGCCCTGACCGTCCATCTGGATCACCATGGCCAGCTCCTTCCTCTCTGCGAGCGTCTCGCGGTCCTCGATCATGAATTCTCTGAACTGGTGGACGATGAAGAGCTTCTGCGGTAGCCCCTCGCTATTGACCAGGTCGGCCAGCCAGTCGACGACCGTATCGACCTCGGCGGCGGAGACCCGGCCGATCTGCCGCAGGTGCACCTGATCGGGCTTGAGGCGCCACTCGGGGTCGAGGGCGAGCCCAACATGGGGGAGGCGCAGCAAGTCTTCGTAAAGCTTGGCCTGGGTGAGAAAATCGGTGCGCCCTGGCTGGAGATCGAGGACCACGTAGCCGTCTACCTCGGCCGCAGCGTCGACCCAACCGGCAAAGGTCTCCGACGGCCACTCGAAGCTGTAGTTGCCATCCTCGGTGGCGCCGGCGGATGCGACGGTGGCGATGATCTCAAAGGTGGGGATCACATGGGCACCGTCGGCTCCGTACGCATCGAGAAAGGGCGCCATCCTCTGCAATGTCTCCTGGGGCCCGCCCTGTTCGCCCAACGCACCCAGAGCTGACGTCTCGGGATGCCCGTAGAACGCGAGGAAACGCCGACGCTCACCGTCCGGGAATATCTGGTAGCCACCACCGGGGACCTGATGCCCGCCGCCGAGCACCCTGAGCTCCCAATCCGAGTCTTCGGGGATGTTCCCGACCGCCCGTATCGCTCCTGGAGGTCGACCGGCCACGACGTTCCCCAGCTGGGGATAAGCGAAGAGATCTGTTCCGTCGACAGGTACCACGGTTGCCCCCGTTGAGCGGGCGATGGCTGCTGCGCTCAGGAGCGAGGCCGGATCCGACGCCTCGACGAGCCACAAGATCTCGGACTCGGTGGGCGAGGCCAGACCCTCGACCACGGTGGCCACGTCGATCGGGGGCGAGGTGGTGGGAACGGTGGTGCCGGGCGCACTCTGCGGCAGCACTACCCGGTCTCGTGCGGCCATGGCGCGGATGGTCTCCACGAGGGTGGAGGCGTCGGGGATGACCGGAAGCCTGACCTCGTTGGTCACACCGAGAGCGTCCGCCGCCAAGTCGACGGCCTCCAGAGTGGTGAGCCGTCGGACCTCTGTCTGGGGCGGCGTGGTGACGGCCACTCCCCCCAGCACATAGATGGTGCGTGGCTTGAGCCGGCCCAGCTCGGCGGCGAGTTGAGGATGGGGCAGCAGCAGAGGGCCCCCCAGCGCCGAGGCAAGCTGGGCGGCGGCGGCAAGGACGTTGAGATCGTCGCCGTCTGCAATCACCAGCTCCGGGGCGCAGATGAACACCTCGCCGCTGAGGTGGAGCGCATCACCGGCGGCGTTCCCCGTGTTGACCGGGCCACTGCCACCGGTCACCAGGACACAGGGCGTCGAAGGGCGATCGGTGGTCTCGGTGGAGGTTGGGTTGGTCTCACCGGTCGGGCTCGGATTCACGGACCCATCGGAGAAACAGGAAGTCAACGCCACCCAAGGGGCGAGCAGAATCGAGATTCGTTTCAAATCGGAGCCCGGGGTCAGAGTAATCAACTCCTGTTCGGAATCCTCGGACTAGAAAAGCGTCTCTCCAGGGGCCAGATCACGGAGGGACGGGTCGTTGTTCTTCACCGAGTTGACACGCGAGGACACCGGGTGCTCGGCGAGGACCTCGGCGTCGATGGGTCGGAGAAGCTTCCAGGCTTGCTCGGGGTCGGTGAGATCCCGAGCAAGCCAGCTCTCCCAAACCGAGTCTTCAAGCGAGACCGGCATTCGATCGTGAATTGGGGAGATGACCCCGGTCGACGCGGTGGTGACGATCGAGCAGGTTCGCTCCCAGGAGTCGCCGCGGCGGCGGCTCGCCCAGATACCGGCGAACACCATGGGGTATCCGTCGGCGCGATAGACCCAATGCGGGGTTCGTCCCTGCTCGGCAGGCTCCCATTCGTAGAAACCGTCGGCGGGGATGAGGCATCGGCGACGGGCAAACGAGTCTCGGAAGAGCGGGGTGGTGGCGATGCCCT
>CAZKFU010000098.1:0-511 GCA_964552165.1 uncultured Acidimicrobiaceae bacterium | reverse complement strand
GCGCACCAGCGCCTCGGCGCGGGCGTTGATATGAATGGTTTTCGAGTCCCGTGCCCAATGAGGAACCAGTCCCCACCGCATCGAGCCGAGGAGCCGCTTCCCATTACGCTCGGAGATGACGTAGACGGGGTCGGTGGGGGCTACGTTCCAGCTCTTGTCTAGAGGGTCGGTGGTCACGTCGTCGACACCGAAGTAGTCGGCGTAGAAGTCGAGGTCGCCGGTGATCGAAAAGCGCCCGCACATTCCCAATCAAGGTACTCACTCACCGGGGGACGCGAGTTCGCCTGTAAGCCGGATTCTGTGATCGGCGACCATCCATCTAGGCCTCACGGTTACCCGTGGGCTCGTGCGGCCTACCCGGGACTTGTCCGGCGGGCAACCGACGTCCCTGTTTGGCCTTGCTCCGGGTGGGGTTTGCCGAGCCGTCTCGATCACTCGAGTCGCTGGTGGGCTCTTACCCCACCGTTTCACCCTTGCCTGTGCCTCGCGGCCATCGGCGGTCTGCTCTCTG
>CAZKFU010000097.1:0-5400 GCA_964552165.1 uncultured Acidimicrobiaceae bacterium | reverse complement strand
AGACAGACCGTCGATCAGATCGCAAAGGCGACCGACTTCGTTCGCAACATCGTCGCCGAGGGGGGCACGGTGCTCTTCGTGGGCACCAAGAAGCAGGCTCAGACCGCCATCGCCGAGAACGCCGGCCGGGCCGGGATGCCTTATGTCAACTTCAGGTGGCTGGGGGGAATGCTCACCAACTTCAGCACCATCCAGAAACGGATCTATTACATGAGGGAATTGCGCAACCTCGAGGCGAGCGGTGAGATCACGGCGCTTCCCAAGAAGGAGAGGCTTCGCCTCCGGCGCGAGCTGACCAAGCTCGAGGCCAACCTTGGTGGGGTGTCCGACATGCAAAGGCTGCCCGAGGCGGTCTTCATCGTGGACGTCAACACCGAAGACACCGCGGTCAAGGAGGCGGATCGCCTCGGCATACCCATCATCGCCCTGGTCGACAGCAACTGCGATCCAGACGCCATCGAGTTCATCATCCCCGGCAACGACGATGCCATCCGCGCCGCCGACCTCATCGCATGCGCCATCGCC
Organism: uncultured Acidimicrobiaceae bacterium; assembly: GCA_964552165.1. Classification (GTDB taxonomy): domain Bacteria; phylum Actinomycetota; class Acidimicrobiia; order Spongiisociales; family ZC4RG35; genus CAZKFU01. Next base: position 4,875 of record CAZKFU010000097.1, on the reverse strand, counting down.
GAGGCATGCGTCGAGGGACGTGAAATAGCCTCGAAGAAGAGAGCGAGAAAGGCCGACGAGGAGAAGCAAACCCCAGAGGAGGAAGCAGCCATAGCCGAGCCAGAGTCGCCGGAGGACCCAAAGGTTGTCCCCGAAGCTGCCGGCGAAGAGCCCGTGATCGAATGACCCCAAACGAGACCACCATGACCAATTTCACCGCAACCGATGTCCAGCGCCTTCGTCAGAGCGCCGGAGTCGGGATGATGGACGCCAAGACCGCGCTGGCGGAGGCCGGTGGCGACTACGACAGGGCCTTTGCGCTCCTCCGCGAGCGGGGCCAGGCCAAGGCCGGCAAACGCGCCGGACGAGAGGCCAATGAAGGGGCCATCGGCATCTATCTTCACTACCAGAACGAGCGCCCCGTGCTCGGTGTGCTCGTCGAGCTTGCGTGCGAAACCGACTTTGTGGCCAAGAGCGAGGAGTTTCGCGCCACCGCCGATTCCATCGCCATGCACATCAGCTGGGGTGACCCGACGTGGGTGACTCGAGACCAGGTCGATGACCGAGCGCTGATCGAGGAAAGGGAGATTCTCAGCCGCCAGGCCGAGGCCGACGGCAAGCCGGCCGATGTCATCGAGAGAGTCGTGTCGGGCCGGTTGGAGTCGTGGTACTCCGAGAATGTTCTCTACGACCAGAGCTTTGTCAACGCCGAGGTGTTCTCGGGCACGGTCGGCGAGATGGTGGGCCAGCTCGCAGCCAGGATGGGAGAGAACATCTCGGTTCGTCGCTTTGCCCGCTTCGCCGTCGGCGACCAGGACGACTGAATGAGCGAAGAGAGCCCTCGCCGGGTGGTACTCAAGCTTTCAGGAGAGGCGTTTGCCGACCCTACGCTCGGCTACGGAATAGACCCGCTCACCGTGAACAGAGTGGCGGAGGAGATCGCCGAGGCTCATGAGTCCGGTGTCCAGATCGCGGTGGTCGTCGGTGGGGGAAACATATTCCGGGGTGTCTCCCAGGCGGCCAAAGGCATGGACCCCGCATCCGCCGACTACATGGGGATGCTGGCCACGGTGATCAACGCCCTGGCCCTGCGCGATGCCATGGAGAAGAGAGGCGTGGCCACCCGCGTCCAAAGCGCGATAACGATGCAAGAGCTTGCCGAGCCATATATAAGGTTGCGCGCCATTCGCCACCTGGAGAAGGGGCGTGTCGTGATCTTCGCCGCCGGGACCGGCAACCCCTTCTTCACCACCGACACCACTGCCGCCCTGCGCTCCATCGAGGTGGGCGCAGAGGTGCTCCTCAAGGCGAGCAAGGTCGACGGGATCTACGACCGCGATCCGAATCTCGACGACGGAGCGTCGCTGATCGACGAGCTGACCCACCTCGACTTTCTGTCCCAGGAACTCCGGGTCATGGACTCCACCGCCGTTACCATGTGCAAAGAGCACGGAGTGCCGATCGTCGTGTTCGATATGACGGTTCCGGGCAATATCGTTCGAGCGGTGACCGGGGAGCGCATCGGCACCGTCATTCGCTGACGAGGAGAACACATGATCCGCGACCTCCTGGCCGAGGCGGAGCACAAGATGGAGGCGGCTGTCGAGCATGTTGCCAACGAGTTCGGCACCGTTCGAACCGGTCGCGCCAATCCTCAGATCTTGCAGCGGATCTCGGTCGAGTACTACGGGTCGCCGACTCCGTTGCAGCAGCTGGCCTCGATCTCGGTGCCAGAGCCCCGTCTCCTGGTGATCCAGCCATTCGACCGGTCGAGCGTTGGCGACATCGAAAAGGCGATCCTCACCTCCGATCTCGGGTTGAACCCATCCAATGACGGCACGGTGATCCGGATCGCGTTTCCGCCACTCACGGAGGAGCGGCGAAAGGAGCTGATCAAGGTCGTGAAACACATGGCCGAGGAGGGGCGGGTGGCGATCCGAAACGTCCGTCGCCACTTCAAGTCGGAGATGGAGGGAATGCACGGCGCGATCTCGGACGACGAAATCCGCCGCGCCGAGAAGGATCTGCAAGATCTCACCGACCGATTCACGTCGCAGATCGACGAATACCTCGATCACAAGGAAGCCGAGCTCCTCGAGGTGTGATGCCATGAGCGACCAAGAAGACCCGAGAGACGAGATCAAGCAGCCGCAGCCGTCCTGGAAGTCGACGCTCTCCAATGACGAGTCGGAGGTTGACGTCGAGGAGACCGGGGCCGATGTCGTGCCTCTGCCCGAGCGCGGCGACACCCCTCCGGGGGTCGACCTCAGTGATTGGGAGGGGATGGCCAGCTCGGAATCCGACCTCGAAGACTTCACCTCCGAGGAATACCTCGCGGCCACGACTCAGGAGTATGAGGGGCTGCGCGAGGAGATCGAGAGAGCCCAGCTTGAGCGATACGAGCAGAAGGCGGTGTCGGCGTCGATTCCAGGCATGGATTCGGGGCTGGTCACCTTCGACGATGTGACCGGCCAGCGATCCTTCACCGAGGAGGAGATCGAGCACGCCGAGCAGGCCGCAGCCTCGGATCTGACGATGCGAATCGGCTCCGCGCTCGTCCTGGTGGGGCTGTTTCTCGGGAGCCTGGTCTTGGGAGGATGGTGGTTCACCTCCTTCGTGATCCTGGTGATGGTGGTAGCTATCGGCGAGCTCTTCGCGACGGTGCGTACCGCCGGTTACAAGCCGCTGGCCGTCGCCGGCCTCCTCGGTGTGGTGGCGATGGGCATTGGGGCCCACAATGCAGGACCGATGGCGATCGCCGGTTGGGCCGGATTCTTCACCGTGGCCACGATTCTCTTCTACTCCCTCAACCCGCGGCGCCGACCCTTGGAGAACGTCTCGATGACCGTCACCGGTATGGCCTGGGTGGGGATGCTCGCCACCGCCATCCTGCTCGCACAAGGGCCGCGGCCGGTCGCCTGGGTGCTGTTCGCCGTGGCTGTCATCGCCGGAAACGATGTGGGGGGATATTTCGTTGGGAAGAACTTCGGGCGGCGATCTCTTGCGCCGCGGGTCTCGCCCCACAAGACGATGGAGGGGCTGGTCGGTGGCTTGGTGACGGCTCTATTCGTCGCCGGGGTCCTGGCCACGTTCCCCGCCTACGAGTCGATCGGCATGATCCGCGCCCTGATCATCGCACTGGTGGTCGCCGCCGTGTCCGCTCTTGGTGATGGCGCCGAGTCAGTGGTGAAGAGGGGGTTGGGGGTCAAGGACATGGGCGCCCTGCTGCCCGGGCACGGCGGGATGCTCGACCGCATCGACGGGTTCCTCTTTGGTGTACCCGTGGTCTACCTCTTCTTCCGCGTCTTCGAACTGCTGTGATGTTGTGGACGGCGGGATCTCGAGACCGCTGGTAGTCCTGGGGGCGACAGGCTCCATCGGCACCCAAACCCTCGATGTGGCTCGCCACCTTGGACTGGAGGTGTCCTGCGTCGCGGCACGGTCTCCGAGCCAGGAGCTCGCCGAGATCGCCACACAGTGGCCCGAGGCGTCTGTGGTTGCCGCCGGAGGCTCCGTCGAGGAGAGAGACGAGCTCACCCGCCGGCTCGGGAACCGTGTCCGATTCGGTGCGGACGAGATACTGGCGGCGGCGGCGACGCCATCTGCGATCGTGGTCAACGGAATCGTTGGAGCTGCCGGGCTCCGCTCCACGGTTGTGGCGCTGCAGGCCGGCAACAGGGTCGCCCTGGCCAACAAGGAGAGCCTGGTCGCGGGAGGGTCGGTTGTCGTCGATGCCTTGCGTCAAGGAGGTGGGGAGCTGATCCCCGTCGATTCGGAGCACTCGGCTCTCCATCAATGCCTAGTCGGAGAGGAGCCCTCCAACGTGGCTCGGCTGATCCTCACCGCTTCGGGTGGGCCGTTCCGGGGCATGAAGGCCACCCAGCTCGCCGAGGTCACGCCCAGCCAGGCCCTGGCGCATCCGACATGGGAGATGGGCCCCCGGATCACCATCGACTCGGCGACCCTGTTCAACAAGGGCCTCGAAGTGATCGAGGCTCACCACCTCTTCGGTGTTGGATTCGACTCCATCGATGTGCTGATCCACCCCGAGTCGCTGTTGCACTCGGCGGTCGAGCTCGTCGACGGGGCCTGGAAGGGACATCTCGGCTATCCCGACATGAGGTCTCCTATCCAATACGCCCTCACCTATCCGGCGCGGGCTCCCTCGGGGTCCAAGGCGTTCTGGCCGGCAGGCATGTCTCTCACATTTGAGGATCCCGACCGAAGCGTCTTTCGATCCCTCGACCTGGCGTATCAGGCGGGAAGGATGGGTGGGTCGGCGCCGGCGGTGCTCAACGCGGCCGACGAGGTGGCGGTCGACGCCTTCTTGCAGCACCGTCTCGGATTCCTGGGCATCTTCGAAATCGTCGAGAAGACGCTGGAGGCTGTCGAACATCGCCCTCTCGGCGCAGTGGAAGACGTCATTGCCGTCGATGCCGAGGCGAGGGCTCTGGCCTCTTCTTTCCTCGCCGGCGCATGTTGAGTACCAGGAGCGGCTCGGTAGCGTGAGGGCAGAATGCTTGGTGGAATAGCGGCGGGAGCCGCGCTCGTCGTATTCGTGACGGCGCACGAGGCCGGTCACTTCTTTGCTGCCAAAGCCATGGGCATGAAGGCCACGGAGTTTTTCTTCGGGTTTGGGCCCCGCCTGTGGTCGATAAAGCGGGGGGAGACCGAGTACGGAGTGAAGCTGATACCGCTGGGCGGGTTCGTGCGCATCGTCGGCATGAACCCACTCGAGGAGGTCCCGCCCCAGGATCTGGGTCGCACCTATCGGGAGGCCAAGTTCTGGCAGAAATCCGTGGTGGTGCTGGCCGGAGTCGGGATGAACTTCCTCCTCGCCTTGATCATGTTCTTCGCCATCTTCATGATCGGTGGCGTCACCGAGGCGCAGCCCGT
>CAZKFU010000096.1:5202-5453 GCA_964552165.1 uncultured Acidimicrobiaceae bacterium | reverse complement strand
CGCGGTGGAGTCGGTCGTCTCGGCGAAGATGGCAGCGACACCCTCATCCTCCATGACGTCTATCAGCGCCGCCAGCTGAGCCGAGCTGGGGTCGGCCAGCGTCGACCCCGAGGGGATGACCGTCCCCACGATCTCGAAGCCGTAGCGATCGGCAAAATAGCCGAGGGCATCGTGGTTGGTTACCAGCTTGCGCTCGCCGGGCTCGATGATGGCGAGGTGGTCATTTATCCGGCTATCGAGCTCGAGTAGAA
>CAZKFU010000096.1:2018-5192 GCA_964552165.1 uncultured Acidimicrobiaceae bacterium | reverse complement strand
CCATTGAGGGTTGCCGTCGACCGCAGCGAGTCTCTGCGCCACGAGCCGGGCGGCGTCGGCCATCCGGATCGGGTCGAGCCAGACATGAGGGTCCATGCCGCCGCCGCCGGGGGCGTCTTCTTCGTCGCGGTCCACCTCCTCCTCGTCGTGCCCGTGATCGGCCGAGAACGGAAGCGGGTCCAGCGCGGGAGCGATCTCGAGGACGTTGGCGCCATCGCTCACGGCCGAGGCCAGGACATCGACGAGCCCCTCCTCGAGCCCCAAGCCAACGGCCACAACCAGGTCGGCCTCTGATATCAAGGCGACGTGCTGAGCAGACGGGAGATAGGCGTGGGCGTCGACACCCAAAGGCATCAGAACCTCTATCTCGACACCATCGCCGGCCACATTTCTGACCAGGTCACCGACGATGGTGGTGGTGGCCACCACCCGGATCGGTTGCTCGCCCGGGTCGGCGTTCCCTCCACATCCCACCGTCAGCAGCATCACCGCGGCGGCCACAATCCCTTGGGTTTTGCGCATTCTCATTCTCAACCTATAATGATAATCGTTATCAACAGGAATCTAACAGAGGGCCTCCATCGTGCAAACCAAAGAGATCGGTGAACGGCTTCGAAGCGAGGGGATCCGGTTCACGAGAGGTCGCCGGGCCGTGCTCGACGCCCTCACCAAGGCCGGCAAGCCTCTTTCGGCTGCCGAGGTCTATGAGGAGCTCGGCGGATCGGTTCCCCTGTCGTCGGTTTATCGCTCGTTGGCCACGCTCGAGGACGCCGGTGTTCTTTCCCCCCATCTCGGCAACCGGAGTCTCACCCGCTATGAGCCGTCGGAGTGGCTGCGTGGACATCACCATCACCTTCTTTGTAGGACCTGCGGTTCGGTGGAGGACATTCACCTCCCCGACGGTCTCGAACACCGGCTCGAGGAGTTGGTCTCCGAGATCGGTGTCCCCACCGGCTTCCAGGCAACCGGACACGCCCTCGAGATCGAAGGGAGGTGCGCCAAGTGCCGCTGAAGCCGGCGATCGTTGCCGACGCCGTCGTTTACCGATATGACGGCGCGACCGCGCTCGGTGCCTCCAGCTTCGAGATTCCCTCCGCCGCCATCACCGCGCTGATCGGTCCCAACGGGTCGGGAAAGAGCACCATCCTCAACGGGATCGCCGGGCTCAAGAGGCCGTCGAGCGGGCGACTCCAGGTCCTCGAGTCGGCGAGTGGTCGTCGACGGGTTGCGTATGTACTCCAGACCACCAAGGTCAACCAGGTCCTGCCGGTGACGGTGGGTGAGGTGGTGACAATGGGCCGCTACTCGACCCTGGGCTCGCATCGCCGGGTTGGCCCACGCGATCGGGCCGCAGTCGAGGACGCCATCGACAGAATGGGCCTGTCATCTCTGGTCAATCGGCATCTTCACGAGCTTTCGGCGGGGCAACGTCAACGGGTCTTCGTGGCGCAGGGACTAGCCCAGGACCACGATGTGCTGCTTCTCGATGAGCCGCTCACCGGTCTCGATATGACCTCCGCCCGCGCCATCGACGACGTCATCCATGACGAGCACCAACGTGGATGCACCGTGGTGATCACCACCCACGACCTCGGGGAGGCGCGGGTAGCCGATCACGTGCTCTTGCTGGCCGGCAGAGTCGTCGCCTCGGGCCCACCGTCCGAGGTGCTCACTGCCCACAACCTCACCGCGGCCTACGGCCCCAACCTGCTTCACCTGGAGGCCGACGCCGTGTTCCTCGACGACCCCGCCCACCTCCCGGTCCCCGGGAGACACGTCCACCGCGATCAGGGCTGAGGCGTGTGCAGTGGACCGCAGCCACCACGGTTGTGTGCACGCGCCTCAGAGCTGAGCGGGCTGCTACCTCGATGCGGTGAGAGCCGCCCGCGCCGCGTGGTACCCGCACATTCCGTGTACCCCGGCGCCGGGAGGAGTCGCCGACGAGCACATGTAAAGACCGTCAGCGAGGCGATATGGCCGGACTGACCCGAACTGAAACACCTTTCTCGGCCCAAAGCCCCCGCCGGCGATGTCGCCGCCCAGGAGGTTGGGGTTGTGGGCCTCGAGATCGGATGAGCCCATGGTGTGACGCTCCAGGATCAGGTCCTTGAAGCCAGGGGCGAACCTCTCAACCTGGCTCTCGACGGCGTCGGTCATATCCACATCCGATCCATTGGGCACGTGGCAGTAGCCCCACGCCGTGTGCCTCCCCTCCGGGGCCCGGCTGGGGTCGAACAACGATTGCTGGGCGAGGAGAACGAAGGGTCGATCCGGATGACCGCCCTGGTGAACCTCGTCCTCCGCCGAAGCCACCTCCTCCCAGGTCCCTCCCACATGTACCGTGCCCGCCCGTGGGCTCCACTCGTCGCTCCAGGGGATCGGCCCCTCCAGTGCCCAGTCGACCTTGAAAACGCCGGGCCCTCGTCTGCTCCGGGCGGAGCCCCGACGGACCCCGGTTATCGCCGACACCGCTGAAGGCAACAGGTCGAACACGATGATCGAGGCTCGGGGGATGTCGGCCATCGTCTCCACCATCCGATCGGTCTCGATCCTCCCTCCTCCGGCCTCGACGATGCGCGCCAGCGCCTCAGCGATCCGTTGCGAGCCACCTCTCACCAAGGGCCACCCATAGGCGTGGGCGGTGAGGGCGAAGAGAAGCAGCACTCCTCCGGTGAGCGGCGACCGGAAAGGAGCGATGGCGTGGCCGGCCAGCCCGGACATGACCGCCCTGGCCTCAGGAGCCGTGAATCGGGAGGCGAGCCTCGAAGCTGGGAAAGCGCCTCGTGTCGCCATGCGGGCAAAGGTCGCAGGGTGGCGGGGGATCACATGGAGCGGCCCCAGGAAGTCCTCGACCACGTTGTCGGCTCCCGCCACCAAGGGCGCCATCATCCTTCGATACCGGTCGCCATCGACGCCGAACCCCTCGGCAGTGGTGACCAGGTCGCGGAACAGAACACCGGCTCGACCCTCTCCCAACGGATGTGAAACGGGTAGCGGCGGCTCGATCCACTCGACCTCCAAGTCGAGGGAGCGGAAGAATGGCGAGGCCACCGCCAGGGGATGGATCGCCGAGCACACGTCGTGGAGGTACCCGGGCAGGGTGAGCTCCTCGGAGCGCAGGCCTCCCCCTACCTCCCGCGCCGCCTCCAGGACGAGCACCGAACGGTCCGCCTC
>CAZKFU010000096.1:0-2008 GCA_964552165.1 uncultured Acidimicrobiaceae bacterium | reverse complement strand
GGTAACCGGGGAGCGTGAGCTCCTCGGTCCGGGTGCCCCCACCGATCACCGGTGCCTGCTCCAACACCAGTACCTGCCGGCCGGCCCGTGTCAGCTCGGCGGCGGCGGCCAGGCCGTTCGGGCCGGCCCCCACTACCACCGCGTCGTAGTTGGCCATCATGCCCATTGTGGCCGCGGAGCGTCACGAATCAGTGACCTGTTCTGCCGACCCCCCGGCACAGGAGTAGCTTGGCGGGACGTGGTAACGCAGATACACCGACGCCTTTTCCGGAAACGGCGAGGATGCCGTGGGCCGAGGTCTCGAGGCTCTCGACCTGGCCTGGGCGGATGTCGACCACATGGTTCTCACCCACCACCATCCGGACCACGTGGGGAGTCTGGGGCCTGTGGCGGAGCGAGCGGCTTCGGCGATCCTCTACGCAGGCGAGGAGGATCTCGGTTCGATCTCGGCGCCTCGGCCCCTGATAGCCGTTGGCGATGGCGACGAGGTGATGGGGCTCTCCGTCGTGGAGACGCCGGGTCACACCCAGGGCTCGATCTCGGTGTTCGACAGTGAAAGCGGTGTCCTCGTGGTGGGCGACGCTCTCAATGGCGGTGAGGTGATGGGCGGCGAGGCGGGAACCGTGGCCGGCGCCAACCCCCGGTTCAGCTCGGACATGTCCCAGGCCGAGGCCACTCTTTCCAAGCTGGCCGGGCTCGACTTTGATGTGGTTCTGTTTGGGCATGGTGAGCCCGTCCTCACCGGAGCATCGACTCAGTTGGCAGCACTGGTCGCGGGGTTGTGACGATCGAATCCACTGCCTTGATCAGGTCGGTGCCCGATTCCTTCGCCAACGCGATAATCAGCAGCAGCACGCCCCGTCTCGACGTGGCGGCCGCCCGCCTTCAGCACCGCTCCTATCAAGAGCAGCTGGCGAAGGGGGGATATGTGGTCCAGGTGGTCCCGGCAGACGAGAACTGCCCGGATTGCGTCTTCGTCGAGGACACCGCGGTGATCGTGGGAGGGGTGGCGGTGGTCACGCGCCCCGGGGCTCCTTCGAGGGTGGCCGAGGTAGGCCCGGTGGCAGACATCCTTCGCAATCGATTCCGACTTGTGACGATCGAGGCGCCGGGCACGATCGACGGCGGAGACGTGTTCATCGCGGGCGGCACCCTCTACGTGGGGCGTTCACGACGCACCAACGCCGCCGGGATCGCCCAGATCGAGGAGGTTGCCCGCGAAATCGGGCTCGGGGTGGTTCCGGTGACGGTGAACGACACACTCCATCTCAAGTCGGCGGTTCTCCCCCTCGATGGCGAAACTGTCCTCGTCACTCCGGGTGGCGTCGACGAGGGGCCGTTGGCCGGCCTTCGGATCTTGTACGAGGAGGCCGAGGAGCGGTACCGGGCCAGTGCTCTCCCCCTCAGCAATGATGAGCTCCTCGTCACGGCGTCGGCGCCGAGAACAGCGGAGATGCTCGCTACTTCGGGTTATGCGGTGGTCCCCATTGACATCTCCGAGCTCCAGGCGGCCGACGGCGGGCTCACCTGTCTTTCGATAATCCTCTGACCCAACCTGGCGCCAGGGGAGACTCCCGGCGCCGGATGGCGCGAGCGCGATGCCAAACCTGCCTCACTGCGGTCGCCACCGCCAGACAAGGATGGCGATCACGATGGCAAGCCCACCGAGCCATGCCCAGAGAGGTTGGTCGGTCATGAACGAGCCGGGAATCAGCCCCAGACCTTGACCCAGCCACACCAATCCGATCAAGCCGAGGACAGCCGACAGTGTGCGGGGCGGCTTCAATCTCCTCCTATCCGTTCATGTCGTGTATCGGGCGAGCGCCCTGGCCACCACCACAGTGGTATCGATATCTGATACCGGCAACGGTGGGGAAGGCGCTTCATCTCCAGGCCTAAGACGGCGCTGCCACCACCCAACGTCATGCCACCCTCCCAGCTTCCAACCCACATGGGAGTAGACGCCGACCGGCTCGAAGCCCATCGACTCGTGAAAGGCGATACTGCA
>CAZKFU010000095.1:0-5503 GCA_964552165.1 uncultured Acidimicrobiaceae bacterium | reverse complement strand
GCATTCTTGCTTCAGGCTCATCAAACCGCGCTGCAAACAGTCGATTGAACACATGGGGGGAACGGCCACGAGATCGGTGCTCGGCTCGCCGATGAGGGTCACGGCCAACTATTGTCTGTTGACAGCGGGTTTGATCCCGCTGTTTCAAGTCCAACAAATCGGAGGAAAACCGCGTGAAACGCTATATGCGACTGTTCGCGCTCATCGCCGTGCTCGCCCTGCTGGCCGCAGCCTGTGGCGACGGTGATGGCGCAGAGACCACAACGACCGCCGGGGAAAGGATCGGCGAGGGCCGCACCATCGGCATGGCCTTTGACATTGGGGGTCGTGGAGACCTCTCGTTCAACGATCTCGCCGCCAAGGCGTGGGACGAGGGCAAGGCGCTCTTTGGGTACGAAGGGGATGAGCTCGCTCCGGATGCCGGCGGCGAGAACCGCGAGGAGAACCTGAGATTGCTGGCCGAGGCCGGTCAGGAGCTGATCATCGCCAACGGTTTCGCCTTTGCCCAGAACGTGTGGCGGGTCGGCACCGACTTCCCGGAGACGTTCTTCGCCATCACCGACGACTGCCCGCAGGACGACACGTTCACCGTTGTCGAGATGGACAATGTGCGCTGCATGCTCTTCTCCGAAGAGCAGGGATCGTTCCTGGTCGGAGCGGCCGCCGCCATGAAGTCGCAGACGGGGACGATCGGGTTCATCGGTGGGGTGGAGGTCGGCCTCATCCTCAAGTTCCAGGCGGGGTTCGAGGCCGGGGCGCGTCACGTCGACCCCGACATCAACATCCTGCCCGCGGTCTACCTCACCCAAGTCCCGGACTTCACCGGCTTCAACGACCCGGTGAAGGGCAAGGAGGCGGCGCTGGCCCTCTACGGCCAGGGCGCCGATGTGGTGTACCACGCCGCCGGTGGGTCGGGGCTCGGCCTGTTCGAGGCAGCAAACGAGCTGTCGACCGCAGACACCCATCTTTGGGCGATTGGTGTCGACGCCGACCAGTACAACACGGTCGACAACGAGGATCTCAAGGCTCACATCCTCACCTCGATGTTGAAGCGGGTCGACGTGGCTGTTGCCAAGGCGATCAGCGACTTCCTCGAAGGCAGTTTCACATCGGGCCCGGTTCGTCTGGGTCTGGCCGAAGAGGGTGTCGGCTACTCCACCACTGGTGGCTTTGTCGATGACATCGCCGCCGATCTGGATGAGTTGGCCGCCGAGATCGTCGCCGGGACGATCGAGGTGCCCGAGACTCCGTAAGGCCCACAAAGCCACCGCCTGCTAGCTTGCGTCGGGCCCGGGAGCCATCCCGGGCCCGGCGTTATCTGGATAGGTCATGTCGCAGCCACCCGCAATCGAGCTCAGAGGCGTCACCAAGCGCTATCCGGGTGTGGTCGCCAACCAGGACGTGGGGCTCTCGGTAGAGCGAGGTGAGGTTCACGCCCTGGTGGGCGAGAACGGAGCCGGCAAGTCCACCGCGATGAAGATCCTCTACGGCATGGTGCGGCCCGACGAGGGGTCCGTGGCCGTGGACGGGGAGGAGGTCCATTTCCGATCCCCCAAGGATGCCATCGATGCCGGCATCGGGATGGTCCACCAGCATTTCATGCTCGCCGACAACTTCTCCGTCCTGGAGAACGTGGTTCTCGGGTCGGAACCGAGATCAGGCCTCGAGATCGACTTCAGGGCCGCTACCAACCGTATCCGCCAGCTGGGAGTCACCTATGGCTTGCGCGTCGATCCCAGGGTGAAGGTGGAGGCGTTGTCGGTGGGAGAGAGACAGCGTGTCGAGATCATCAAGGTCCTCTACCGAGGGGCGCGGATCCTCATCCTCGACGAGCCGACGGCGGTCTTGGTGCCTCAAGAGGTGGAGGAGCTGTTCAACTCGATACGTGATCTCAAGGATCAGGGTGAGACGGTCATATTCATCTCCCACAAGCTCGACGAGGTCCTTGCCATCGCCGACCGCGTCACCGTGATGCGTGACGGGATGACGGTGGGAACCGTCAACGCCGCCGATGTGGATTCGGGTCGGCTTGCCGAGATGATGATTGGTTCTGAGCTCCCATCTCCAGAGACCCGTGAATCCACGGTCACCGACACCGTCCTTCTCGAGGTGTCGAATCTGTCGATGAGGCAAGATGAGGGTCGTCCCCTACTCGAAGACATCTCGTTCAAGATTCACCGTGGTGAGATCGTGGGTGTCGCCGGAATCGAAGGAAACGGCCAGTCTCAGCTGGTCGATGCCTTGGTTGGGATCGCCGAAGGTGTGACCGGTGAGATCAAGCTTTTGGGTAGCTCGATAGCGGATGTATCGGCTCGGAAGCGGCGGGGGATGGCTGTCGGCCTCATCCCTGAGGACAGGCAGCGGCAAGGGCTTCTCCTGGAGTCTCCGCTGTGGGAGAACGCTGCCCTGGGCCACCAGGACAGAGTTCCTTTCGCCAAGGGTCCGTGGATCGACCGCAAGGGGGCCCGGGCGCGAACGGCGGAGATCGTGACGCGATTCGATGTCCGCACCCCAGGCGTCGGGGTTCCCGCCATGGCGCTCTCGGGGGGAAATCAACAAAAGCTGGTGGTGGGCCGTGAGATCGTTGCCGGACCCGTGGTGCTGATCGCGGCGCATCCCACCCGCGGCATCGACATCGGGGCCCAGGCAGAGGTGTGGGAGGAGTTGAAGAATGCCCGCGCCGCAGGCATGGGGATCCTTCTTCTGTCGGCGGACCTCGACGAGCTGATCGGTCTGTCCGACAGCATTCATGTCATCTTCGAAGGCCGGTTCGTGGCACAGCTCGTTCCCGGCGAGATCACTCCGGAGGTCTTGGGGGCACATATGACCGGTTCCTCTGCGCAAATCAGCTCGTGAAGGGCCAGCGCCTCCTCGTTTCGGTGGTGGGCCCTGCCGTCGCGCTCGTCTTTGCCTTTGGAGTCGCCGCTGTCGCTCTCATCCTGGTCGACATCGACCCTCTGTTTGCGTATGGCGAGATGATCAAGTTCGGCAGGTCCAACGAGTCATTGATATCGATGCTCAATCGGGCCGTTCCTCTGTATGTGTCGGCTCTCGCCGTCGCAGTCGGCTTCAAGATGGGGCTCTTCAACATCGGAGTGGAAGGCCAATACCTCCTAGCCGCACTGTTTGCGGGGTTCGTGGGGGGTCTCATCTCGCTGCCAGCGGTGATCCACGTCCTCGTGATTCTCACCGTCGCCATCGTGGTCGGTTCGCTCTGGGCCGGACTGGCGGGGTATCTGAAGGTGAAGCGAGGGGTTCACGAGGTGATCTCGACCATCATGCTCAACTTTGTTGCCTTCAGCGTCAGCGCCTACCTCTTTCTCAACGTTTTCAGTGCAGAGACCACCGGTTTGACCATCGCGACCAAGCTGATCCCACCCGGCGGCCGCCTACCTTCTCTGAACCCCCTTCTCGAGGCGTTGGGGATGAACATCCGCTCCGGCTCCGACCTTCACGGGTTTCTCTTCATCGCCATAGCCCTGGGCGTGGGTTACCACTACCTGGTCAACCGGAGCCGGTTTGGGTACGACTTGCGGGCCAGCGGCATAAACCCGTCGGCGGCCCGGGTGGCCGGCATCGATCCCAACAAGATGGTCCTGAGGACGATGCTGATCTCAGGTGGTATCGCCGGTCTGGTGGGAATGTCGCAGCTTCTCGGGTTCTTCCACCAATACCCTCAGGATTTCCCCAGGAACCTGGGGTTCAACGGTATCGCGGTCGCTCTATTGGGTCGAAATCACCCAGTGGGAATGGCCTTCGGGGCACTTCTTTTTGGGTTCATGGAGCGGGCCTCGTTGATCCTCGATCTTCGCCATGTCCCCCGGGAGACGGTGACCATCATCCAAGGAGTGGTGGTGCTCGCAGTGGTCATCGCCTATGAGGTGATATCGCGGTTGGTGCAGAAGCGAACGGTGGCGGCGGCGGCGCGCGCCGCAGCAGCGGGTGAGGTCGTTCAAGAGGCGTCGCCGACATGACTCTGTTAGCGCCTATCGGCGGCATGGGCAGGGCGCGGCGCGTCCTGGTGCTGGGCTCGATCGGGGTTCTGGTGCTAGCCCTCGCCGAGCTGCTGGCAGACACCAGCGCCCTAACCACACGCAGCACCGCCAGCGCCGCTCTCCGTCTCGCCATCCCGATCCTCCTCGCCGCGTTGGGTGGCCTCTTCGCCGAGCGTTCGGGGGTGGTCAACATCGGTCTCGAGGGCATGATGATCGGGGGGACTTGGATGGCGGCCTGGGGGAGCTGGCAGTTCGGGCCCTGGTGGGGCGTGGTTCTTGGCATAGCAGGAGGCGCCTTGTTTGGGCTGATCCATGCCATTGCCACCGTCACTTTCACCGTTGATCACATCGTGTCCGGGGTGGCCATCAACATCCTTGCTTTGGGTGGCATGCGGTTTCTGTCATCAATCACCTACACCCCCGAGACCGGAGGAAGCGTCATCCAGTCGCCCTCGGTGCGCGGGGTCTCGAACTTCGACGTGCCGTTTCTCGCCGGGGGGAACCTCTTTGGGTGGCGCACGCCCGATCTCGCGGGATGGCTGGAACGACAAGATTGGTTCCTGCTGTCCGACGTCGGCGGCATCATCCGGGGCGCCACCGGCGGCGTCAGCTGGATGACGCTCATCGGTATCGCCCTGGTCCCCGTGACTGCATGGGTGTTGTGGAGGACAGCCTGGGGCCTCCGCCTTCGATCCTGCGGCGAGGACCCGTGGGCGGCGGAGTCATTGGGGGTGCCGGTCCTACGAATGAAGTACTACGCCGTCGTGATCTCCGGGGCCCTCGCCGGTCTGGGGGGCGCTTTCCTGGTGCTGGTGCAGGCTGGCATCTACCGGGAGTCGATGACGGGGGGGCGGGGTTTCATAGGTTTGGGGGCGCTGATCTTCGGGAACTGGAGACCCACCGGCGTGCTCTCCGGTGCGCTGGTTTTTGGGTTCGGCGATTCGTTGCGGTTCCGGGGACCGGAGGTGGTCCGATCACTGTTGCTCGCTCTCGGCATCGGCCTGTTGTTGGGTGGAGTCATCTATCTGTGGAGGCGCCTGCCCAGGTCTGCGGTCATCATGGCTCTGTTTGGCGCGGCGTTGATCGCCGTCTACTCGACTGTCGCCACGGTACCCAACCAGTTCCTCACCGCCACCCCCTACCTGGTGACGCTGGGTGTCCTCGCCGTGGCCACGCAACGTTTGCGAATGCCGGCGGCCGACGGTGCCCGATATCGCAAGGGGGAAGCCCACTAGCGTTGGACGGGTGCCCGCCCCAAAGGAGCCGCGCTCGACGAACGCCCACTTCGATGCCTATGACCCAGAATTCCTCGACAATCCTTATCCGACCTATGCCAGGCTGCGCCAAGCGTCCCCGGTCTTCCACGACGAGCAATGGGGCCTGACCTTCCTCACCCGTCACGACCACATCTCGGCCGTTCTCAAGGACCGGGAGCGATTCGGCCGCGACTTTCGCCACCGGCTCGACACTCAGGAAGTAGATCGCAGCCTCTACGAGCGGATCTACCC
>CAZKFU010000094.1:2937-5510 GCA_964552165.1 uncultured Acidimicrobiaceae bacterium | reverse complement strand
TCCTCACCCCTGTAGAGGATTCCACCCTCGGTGACCCTGTAAAGGGGGTGGCCCATGAGGACGCTGGCCAGGGTCGACTTGCCCGAGCCGTTGGGCCCCATCAGGGCGTGGACCTCCCCCTTGTCCACGGTGAGGTCGACGCCTTTGAGGATCGGGGTGCCGGCGACGGAAGCGTGCAGGTTCTCGATGCGAAGGAGAGGGGTGTCTTGACTCACGCGCTTCATGGTATTTACACCATGTCCGTAGGGGAAATGAGCGTGTGGAGTGGGCCGCAGTGGCGGCGGTTGGGTGCACACAATCCTATGAGCGTGTGCAGTGGGCCGCAGTGGCGGCAGTTGGGTGCACACGATTTGGCCCTCATCCGGTGTAGGCGGCGACGATGGCGTCGAGATGATCGGGGTTGCCTGCGAAGGCCTGCATATAGAAGCGGCGGCACCCGGCAGCCTCCAGCTCGGCCAGCATCTCGTATGGCTTGGCCCCGTAGCCATGGGGGTAGCCCCTCTTCGCCATCGACTTCTGCAACCGCTCCGGTGTGGAGTCGACCGAGGAGGCGAAATCGGCGACCAACTCGAGATAGGTCGCCTTGTCGGGGGCGGCGATGGCGGGGCACGCCGTGGTGATGAAGAGATGGTCCGGATTGCGACCCGCCTCGGAGGCGGCCTCCCTCGCTCTGGCCACCTTGTTGGCGAAGTCGTCGCTGGGGCACCCGTAGATGTTGTACTCGTCGCCGTAACGTCCGGCGAGATAAGGGGTCCTGACCTTCCCGCTCCCACCGACCACCAGCGGCACCCCTTGGGGGTGGGGTCGAGGGTCGAACTCGGCAAGCCGGTAGTGGGAACCCTCATAGCCCTTGGCGCCGGGATGGAGGGCGGCGCGTAGATAGCCCAAGGCCTCCTCCAGCATGTCGTAGCGGGTGGCCATGTCCGGGTACGGAAACCCGAACAGCTCGTGCTCCGAGTCCATCCACCCGGTGCCCACACCCAGTCGAAACCTCCCTGGCGCCATCTGGTCGATGGTGATCGCCGTCTTGTAGAGGACCGCAGGATGGCGGAACGTTATAGGCGAGACCAGCGAGACCAGGTCCAAGGTGGTGGTGTGGGTGGCGAGGGCGGCGAGGTGGATAAGGTGGTCATACGCGGGCCTCTCGGCGCTGAGCGAGCTCAGGTAGTGGTCGGGAAGGGCGAGCGCGGCCAGTCCCCTCTTCTCGGCCCATTGGGCATTGGCCAGGACGTCTTCCCACGCTCCACGGCTTTGGATGGCGAGTTCCACCGGGGCAGGCTATCGAACTGCCGCGGTTGCCCTGACGGCGATCGCCCTAGCGTGGTAGCCGACATCGAACTGAGCATCGACCATCCCTTGGAGGGCGATCCCGTTGAGCGCCGACACCAGCGTCTCGGCGAGGGTCACCGCCTCGGCCTCGGCGAGCGCCGGGTGGTCGCGGAGAAGGGCGTCGGCAAACCGCCGCACCCGGCCCTGATGGTGACGAAGGACTCGACCTCGGAGCTCGGGGTTTCTCATCCCTCCGGAGACCGCAATCGCCACATAGACCCGAGCCAGGTCGGCCTGAGTGGCCAGAAAGCGGACGTAGGCGTCGACCAGGTCATCGAGTGTGTCAGTGCCGGTGTGGGCGGGGTCGGGATCGACGGCATCGATGGCTTCGCGGACGACGGTGAGAATGGCCTGCTCCTTGCTGTCGAACAGGTTGTAGAAGCTCCCGGCGAGGACCCCGGCGCGCTCACAGATCGCCTTGATCGTGGTGCCCTCGAGCCCGCGCGCCGCCAACACCGACCTGGTGGCCTCGAGGATGCGCTCTCTAGTCTCCAACCCCGCCTTATACCTCATGAGCCGAGCACGGTAGCCACCTCAGTCGGGGGGTCCGCTCGTTGTGACCTGGTCTTGCTTATTGAGCGTTCATACAAATTAGACTGAGGGCAGAACGAACAGGGAGAAAGCGTGAGCCACTACCGGTCGAACCTCCGAGACCTCGAGTTCAACCTGTTCGAGGTGCACCGGGTTCAGGACGCGGTCGGCGGCGCTGCCTTCCCTGAACTCGACGAGGATACGATTCGTCACATCCTCGGCGAGGTGGAGCGGCTTGCCTCCAATGAGTGGGCGGCCTCCTATGTCGACTCCGACCGAGTCCCAATCGAGCTGGTCGATGGTGAGATCGTGCTGCCTCCCACCCTCAAGGAGAGCCTGGCCGCCCTGCGCCGCGGCGGTTGGGATCGTCTCGGTGCTTCCGAGGAGCTGGGGGGCATTGTGGTCCCGCCGCTCCTGTTCTGGGCCACCCAGGAGCTGCTGTTGGGTGCCAACGCCGCCGCCACCTTCTACGCCAGCGGGTCGCTCTTTGCCCGCGTCCTCTTCGAGGAGGGCACCCCCGAGCAGAAGGAGCTCGCCCGGCTCATGGTGGAGAGAGGCTGGTCGGCGACGATGGTCCTCACCGAGCCCGACGCCGGCTCCGATGTCGGAGCCGGGGTCGCTAGGGCATTCGAGGTGGGTGACGGCACCTGGCACATCGAATGCCCTAGCGACGCCGGCTCCGATGTCGGAGCCGGGGGCGCTAGGGCATGCGG
>CAZKFU010000094.1:0-2927 GCA_964552165.1 uncultured Acidimicrobiaceae bacterium | reverse complement strand
GGTGACGGCACCTGGCACATCGAGGGTGTCAAGAGATTCATCACCGGGGGCGAGCACGATGCCGCTGAGAACATCATCCATCTCGTGCTGGCACGTCCCGAGGGGGCGGGGCCGGGAACCAAGGGACTCTCCTTGTTTGCCGTCCCCAAGTACCTGGTCAAAGACGATGGGAGCATCGGGGCCCGCAACGGGGTAGTGGCTACAGGGCTGGAGAGGAAAATGGGCCTCAAGGGCTCCACCACCTGCGAGTTGACCTTTGGCATGGAAACGCCGGCGGTGGGCTACCTGGTGGGAGGCGTCCACGACGGCATCAGGCAGATGTTCCGTGTCATCGAGCACGCCCGGATGCTGATCGGAACCAAGTCGGCGGCGACGCTCTCAACTGGGTATCTCAACGCTCTCGAGTACGCCCGGGAGCGGATCCAGGGTCCCGACATGACCGAGCTGCTGAACAAGACGGCGCCACGGGTCAGCATCATCCGGCATCCTGACGTGCGACGGATGCTGATGACGCAGAAGGCATACGCCGAGGGATTGCGCGCGCTATGGGCATACGCCGCCTCGATCCAGCACCTAGCGCTGGTCAACCCGGACAACGACGGGCACGGGCGCCGGCTGGACCTCCTTCTCCCCTTGGTCAAGGGCTACTCGTCGGAGAAGGCGTACCGGTTGCTGGCACTGTCGCTCCAGGTGCTCGGTGGCTCCGGGTACATCATGGACTACCCCATCGAGCAGTACATCCGCGACGCCAAGATCGACACCGTGTACGAGGGCACTACCGGCATCCAGGCGCTGGATCTGTTCTTCAGGAAGATCGCCCGCGACCAGGGTGAGACCCTTTCTCTGCTCTCCGCCGAGATCGTCGAGTTCGTCAAGGGCGGCGGCGGCGGCGACCCATTGGCCGCCGAGCGCGCCCAGCTCGGGGAGATGGTGGAGGCAGTCCAGGGCCAGATCGGGGTGATGGTGGAGCACTTGATGGAGTCGATGAGCGGCAACGCCGGCGAGATCTACAAGACCGGGCTTCACGCCAACGCCCTCCTCTTCTCGGTGGCGGAGGTCGTCATCGCCTGGCAGCTTCTCGTCCACGCCGAGATCGCACTGCCCAAGACGGGAGAGGATCCGTTCTACGAAGGCAAGGTGGCCTCGGCGCGCTTTCTGCTGGCGGATGTGGCGCCACAGGTGGCAGCACGCACGGCGGCGGCCCGGGAGGAGGACGGTTACCTCATGGAGATGAGCGACGAGGCGTTCTGACCCACCTTTCTCCGAGCCGTGGACGTCTACCGTTGGTGCGGTGAAGCTCGGCTTTGGTGAGGAACAAGAGGAGCTGCGTCGCTACGCCATCGAATGGCTTGCGAAGCGGAGCTCGAGCGAGACGGTTCGCCGCCTAATGGAGTCCGACGACGGTTTCGATCCTGGGGCCTGGAAGGAGATGGCCGAGCTCGGCTGGCTCGGGTTGGCGATTCCCGAGGAGCACGGTGGCTCCGGGTTCGGGTTCAGGGAGCAGGCGGTGCTGCTCGAGGAGATGGGCCGGCTGCTGCTGCCGTCGCCATTCCTGTCCACGGTGGTCCTCGGGGTCGGCACGCTGCTCTCGGCCGGCGACGACCGGTCGCTGGAGTTGCTCCCGTCGATTGCGGCAGGCGATCTCAGGGTTGCTCTGGCGGGCACCGACGGTGTTGGGGAGGTGGCCGCCGCGCCCAGCGGCGACGCGTGGAGGCTCACCGGAAACGTGACCCATGTCGTGGACGGCCACACAGCCGACTTGCTCGTTGTCCCTGCCTCCACAGATGACGGGCTCACCCTGTTTCTCCTCGAGCGAGGAGGGTCCGGTGTGACCACTCACCCCCTTGGGGTCCTCGACCAGACGAGAAAGCAGGCGCAGATCTCCCTGACCGATGCCCCAGCCCACACCGTCCTCGGGGAGGTCGGGGCAGGAGCCTCGATTCTGGGCACCGTGATGGCCAAAGCCGTGGTGGCGGTCACCTTGGAGCAGGTGGGCGGAGCACAGCGCTGTTTGGACATGTCGGTCGAGTACGCCAAGACACGACACCAATTTGGCCGGCCAATCGGGTCGTTTCAGGCGATCAAGCACAAATGCGCAGACATGCTGGTCATGGTGGAGTCGGCCCGGTCCGCTGCGTACTACGCCGCCTGGGCAGCGGATGACGATCCCGAGGAGCTAGCCGTCCTCGCCCCTCTCGCCAAGTCCTACTGCTCGGAGGCATACCTCCATTGTGCCGGGGAGAACATCCAGATCCACGGTGGGATCGGGTTCACGTGGGAGCACGACGCCCACCTCTATCTCAAGCGTGCCAAGAGCTCACAGCTCATGTTTGGCGACCCTGTTTACCACCGGCAGGTGCTCGCCGATCGTCTCGGGCTCTGAGACGGTGAGCTCCGCAACGCTTGCTTGGATCGTGCTGGGCGCCGGTTGTCTGCTGGTGGTGTTGGGTCTGATCGTGTGGCAGGAGGGAAAGCGGCGACGGGAGCCTCGTGAGCCTCTGACCTACGTCATCGAGGACGCAGTGAGGTTCATCGAGGACCGGATCGACCCGGCGACGGAGCTGAAGAGGTTCGATATCCGCCGCATCCTGGAGTACGAGATCTTCTACCTGCAGGGCCTCGCTCAAGAGCGCCGATCCAACCCGGTGGAGACCGTGGCCGGGGGTCACGACGCGTCGATCGAGTTCATCGTCAGCGAGATAGAAGCAAGGCACCGAGTCATCTACCCTCGGGAGGACGTGGCCAAGGTTCTAGCCCTCGAGGCCGAATACCTGGTAGAGATTGGTGCGGTTGGAGAAGCCGTTATGCCCCCAGGAGGCGACGAAGAATGATCGTCAGATGTGGCGCATGCCGAACCCAATTCGATGTCCCCGGCGAGGGTCGGTTCGCATGTCCGGTGTGTGGCTCGGTCAACGTGGTCCGCGGCC
>CAZKFU010000093.1:0-5541 GCA_964552165.1 uncultured Acidimicrobiaceae bacterium | reverse complement strand
CACCGCTGAGTTTGCGCTCGAGGCCATCCGGGCAGCCAGGGAGGCCGGCACCATCGTCTCCTATGACCTCAACTACCGGCCATCGCTGTGGAAACCTCGGGGTGGGAAGGCCCGGGCAGTCGAGGTCAACCGGGGGCTGGCCCCCCACGTCGATGTGATGATCGGGAACGAGGAGGACTTCACGGCGGCGCTCGGGTTCGAGATTCCCGACCTCGATCACGAGATTACGAACCTCGACCCGTCGGCGTTCAAGGTCATGATCAGGGCCGTCCTCGAAGAGTTTCCGAATCTCCAGGTGGTCGCCACGACCCTCCGCAATGCCAAGACCGCTGGATTCAACGATTGGGGGGCGATTCTGCACGCCGACGGTGTGTTCCAGGAAGCTCGACTGCGCACCGACCTCGAGATCTTCGACCGGGTGGGTGGGGGTGATGGGTTTGCCAGTGGAATGATCTGGGCCATTCTCGAGGGCAAGTCTGCTGCCGAGGCGGTGGAGATCGGCGCCGCCCATGGTGCCCTGACGATGACGACGCCGGGAGATACTTCAATGGTGTCGAGCTCGGAGGTGTTGAGAGCCGTCGCCGCCGATGGGGCCCGAGCGGTGCGGTGAGGGTCAGCGAGGCTCACCGGGGTTGAGGCCATAGGTCGTCGCGGCGCATCCCCGGAAGACCGAATCGAGGTCGTCTCCGGCGAGGTCGGAGACGAGCTCGACCGTGACCTCGACAACCTCCATATAACTTGCGGCCAGAGTGCAGACCGGCCAGTCGGAGCCAAACATCAATCTCCTCGCCCCGAACAGATCGACTGCCTTCTCCAAAAAAGGCAACAGATCGGCGGGCTTCCACGATGACCAATCTGCCTCGGTCACCAGGCCAGACACCTTGCAGACGACGTTGGGGAGGTCGGCCAGCCCGGCAATGGTTGACGCCCATGGCTGGACCTCGTGTCGAGCGACCGCCGGCTTGGCTAGATGGTCGACGACGAAACGCAGATGAGGTAGTCGCCTGCCAATTTCGATCGCAGCCGGAAGCTCGCGGGTTCTCACCAGCAGGTCATACACCAGTCCGGCGTCGGCAATGGCCTTGAGCCCCCGTTGGACGTCGTCTCGCATCAACCATTCCGGATCGTCCTCGTCGTGGACCAGATGGCGGAACCCGACCAACCAGCGACCATGGTCTCCTTCCCGGATGCGGGCGATGGTCTCATCTGCGTCCGGCCGAGTTAGGTCGATCCATCCCACGACTCCCAGCACCCAGGGGGTGTTGGCGGCGATTTCGAGCAGCGAGTGAGTCTCGCTGAGAGTGTGACGCGCCTGAACTACGACGGTGCCGTCTACTCCGGTGGAGGCGAGGAGCGGGGCGAGATCGGACGGCCCATAGGGTTTTCGCAAACGCGGGTCGGCACCGGCCATCCACGGGTAGTCGGCCGCCCCGGGGTCCCAGAAGTGCTGGTGTGCGTCGATCACCGAGAGATCTTTGGCGTTCATGGCCGGACGGAGACAGATTCTGCGTCAACGGCGAGGCCATCATCGACGATGAGGCCGTGTTCCTCCGGCCGGAGGTCCCCTCGAGCCTGGAGGTCGCGGAAGAATCCGACCGTGGCAGCGATCCCCTCGTCGAGCGGTGTGACGGGCGGAGGACCGATTAGGTCGAGCCCGGTGGTGTCGATGTCATGGGGGAACGGGATGGCAGTGTCACCTACGCTGATGTTCTCGGCTGAAGACCCAACGATCCGCTGCACCGATGCGACGATGTTGACCACGGAGGTGGCGACACCGTTGAGGTTGACGACCTGTGCTCCTTCCACCGGTTGTTGGACGGCTGCGACCAGAGCACGGCCTACATCACGGGCGTAGTGGAGCAGCGTGGAGCCGCCGAAGGCGACCTCATACCGGCACCCCAACACCGCAGCCAGCATTGCCTTGGTGGGTGAGCTGGTCATACCGCGGTCTCGACCAGGGCCGTATACCGTCATCGGTCGGACTCCGATGCTCGAGATTGCGAAGTCGTTCCAATAAGCGCGGGCAGTCCCCTCGTTGGCCAGCTTGTAGACGCCGTAGTGGCTTTGCGGGCGGGGAACCGCATCCGCTCCGACACCGTCTCCCTCATCGAAGACGGCGATCGAGCTGGTGTAGACAATCCTGGGGATCCCGGCCCGACGGGCAGCCTCGAAAAGGTTCACCGAGCCGACCACATTCACCAATGCCCCTCTTGGCGGATCAGCCCGGCAGGAAGGAACCTGGAGGGCGGCGAGATGAATGACTCGGTCGACCCCATGGTCGGCGATCACCCTTTCGACGGTGGTGAGGTCGGTGACGTCTCCGGTCTCGACCCGCACGCCAGCCATCAGATCCGGCGGGGCTATCTGGCGAAGCCTCCGGAGGTCGTCAGAGGGATCGAGCACCACAACCGCGTTGTCGTCGACGAGGAGCTGGTTGATCGTCCAAGCCCCGATGCAGCCCAACCCGCCGGTGACCAGGACCGGGCGGGTGCTCAACTCAGACGCTTTCGACGACGGCGGCGGTCCACTCCGGGCCCAGAGGGTAGGAGTAGGACTCGATCGAGGATGCGAGCATGGTGATGCTCGTGCCCGGAGTCAGCGGAGCCACGTAGTGCCCGTTACGAACGGTGGCCGGATCGAGGAAATGTTCGTGGAGGTGATCCACGTATTCGGTGATGCGCCCCTCGGTCGTCGCACTGATCGCGAGATAGTCGAAGATGGATAGATGTTGGACGTACTCGCATAGCCCAACGCCGCCGGCGTGCGGGCACACCGCGACTCCGAACTTGGCGGCCATCAGCTGAACGACGACGGCCTCGTTGATTCCGCCAAGTCGACATGGGTCGATCTGGGCGAACCGGATGGCGTCGCTCTGAAAGAGCTGTTTGAACATCACCCGATTGTGGCAGTGTTCCCCGGTGGCGACTCCGACACCGAGTGGCTCCAGGGCCCTGGCGATCCTGGCATGGCCAAGAACGTCGTCGGGGTTGGTCGGCTCCTCGATCCATAGAGGCTGGAATGAGGCCAACTCTGTGCTCCACTCGATGGCCTCGTCCACGTCCCACACCTGATTGGCGTCGAACATGAGCGCTCGATCGTTGCCGATCTCGCTCCTGACGAGACCAGCGCGCCTGATGTCTTCCTGAAGGTCGCGGCCCACCTTCAACTTGAAGTGGCGCCAACCCTGAGCCATTCCCGCCCGGGTCAGGGCCTGAACCTTCTCGTCGGAATAGCCCATCCAGCCGACCGACGTCGTATAGGCGGGATAGCCAGTCTCCAGGATCGCCTCCAGCCGCTGCTCCCTGCCGTGGAGGCCATCCTCGAGGATGGCGAACGCCTCGTCGGGAGTGAGGGCGTCGGTTATATAGCGGAAGGGGAGGCAGCGAATCACCTCCTCGGGGGACATGTCGGCCAGCAGCTTCCACAGTGGCTTGTCCTCGATCTTGGCGAAGAGGTCCCACACGGCATTCACCACGGCGGCCGTGGCCAGGTGGATGACCCCCTTCTCGGGCCCTACCCAGCGCAACTGCCCGTCGTCGACGAGGGACGACCAGAAGGCGCCCAGATCGGAGGTGAGTTGATCGACGTCACGGCCCACGACGAGTGGAGCCAGGGCACGGATGGCGAGTACGCACAGCTCATTGCCCCTGCCGGTGGTGAAAGCCAGCCCGTTACCCGCCAGGCCGGGTGTGTCGGTCTGAAGCGTCACGTATGCGGCCGAATAGTCGGGGGCGTCAGTCATTGCGTCGGACCCGTCGAGGGTGCGCGAGGTAGGAAATCGAATGTCAGACGCGGTGAGATCGACGATCTTCATCACAGCTCCAATGCAGTGAGGGCCCGCCGGGCGGGGCCATACTGCCCGCCCGGCGGTCCACATGTCACAGGTGGCGACTTAGAAGTCGTTCACGTTGTCGGGGGTCACAACCGCGGTACCGGTGTCGACGTTGGCCTCTACGGTCTCGCCCTTGACCACTCGATACAGGGTTTCCAGACCCAGTTCACCCATCCTCGGTGGGAACTGAGCGATCGACGCATCTTCGGTTCCGGCCTTGATCGCCTCCAGCTCGTCGGGGAGGGCGTCGAAGCCGACGACGACGATGTCTTCGGGGGCGATCCCGGCGTTGGCGATCGCCTGTATGGCTCCGATGATCGGTGGTCCGCAGGCTGCGTAGATGGCGTCCACGTCCGGGTGGGCGGTGAGGAGGTCCTCGGCTGCCGACACACCCTTGACTTGGTCACAGTCGGTGGGTATCTGCTGGACGATGGTGATGTCGGCGTCGCCGAGCCCTTCGATCATCCCGTTGACCCGATCATCTAGCGCAGGCACACCGACCCGGCCCTCGAGGACGCCCAATGTCGACCCCGCAGGCAACGCCTCGGCCAACCACTCGCCGGCGAGGACTCCGCCCTGGTAGTTGTTGGTGGCGACTACCGCCGACTTCCCTTCCCATCCCGGGAGGTCGTTGTCGATGAGAACGATGTGGACGCCTGCGGCGATGGCAGCATCCAAGGCCGGGATCACCGCTTCTCCCGTTGGCGTGATGGCGATGCCATGCACACCTTGGGCGACCATCGACTCTATGAGCGCGATGACGCCCTCATCGTCCGCAGCTGAATCTCCCATGCCGGTGATAAGCTCGACGTCTGGGTGTTGGTCCGCCCAAGCCTGCGCCGCTTCTTCGATGGTGAAGAAGAAGTCGACAGGGAACTTCGTGATCAGCCCTAGCTTGTAGGTCTCGCCTGCGGCGCTCGTCGTGGGAGCCACGGTGGTAGCCGTGGTATCGGATGCAGTCGTTGTGGTTGCGCCCCCTTCCCCTGAGCCGCCGCAGGCGGCTACAAGCATGGTGAGGGCTACGCCGATAAGGATCCGGCGGGCTCGTTGTGGATTCATTCTTGATCTCTCCTCTCAGCTGGATCTGGTCTCGCTACACCGGCGGGCGTTTGCCCGCGGGGCCTGTCAAGTCGGTCATGTCGTCATCCGTCACCTCCCACGATCAGGGAGACGATTTCTTCTCGTGAGGCCACGCCTGGATCGAGCTCACCCACCTTGCGGCCGCGGCGCATGACCACCGCCCGGTCGGCCACCTCCATCACGTGGTCCATGGCATGTGAGATGACCACCACCGCCTTGCCCTCTTCACGAAGGCGGCGGATGAGGTCGAGAACCCGCCGCGCCTCCCTCACCCCTAACGCTGCGGTGGGCTCGTCGAGGATGACCACCCGTGCCGCGAAGGCGCTGGCCCTGGCTACCGCCACGGCCTGGCGCTGACCGCCCGACATCAAACCTACCGGCGCCTCCAGATCGGGAAGGGCGACCTGGAGACGATCGAGAACCTCGCGGGTTGCCTGTGACATTCGACGCCCCTGGAGCAAGCGCATGCCCCGAGGAAGCCAGCGCGGTCGAGCAATCTCGCGTCCGGCATAGAAGTTGGCAGCCGGATTGAGGTTGTCGAAGAGGGCGAGATCCTGATACACCGTTTCGATGCCAAGCGCCCGCGCTTCCGATGGGCTGTGGAGGTTGACCGGCTCACCATCGACCTC
>CAZKFU010000092.1:0-5592 GCA_964552165.1 uncultured Acidimicrobiaceae bacterium | reverse complement strand
GCGGTTCCTGGTCGAGAACCGGGGCCGAGTCTGGTCCCGCCAACAGCTTCTGTCACGGGTGTGGGGCTACGGATACTTCGGGGGCGCCCGGACCGTGGACGTCCACGTGAGGAGGCTCCGCGCCAAGCTCGGCGAAGAGAGGGCTTCCTGGATCACCACGGTCCGCTCGGTGGGGTACCGCTTCGGGTAACCGCCCCTCTGGCGTGTGCACCAGGCTGCGCTGACGACGTTCGTATGCACACGGCTGAGGCCGTCTATCCGAGCGTGTGCACCAGGCTGCGGAGATTGCGTGTGGGTGCACACGACGACCCTCTTGGGTCACCTAGGCCGAGTCGGCACACTGGCCTCATGGACCAGAACAAGCGCCTCGACGAGCTTGCCTCGCGACAAGACGGGGTCTTCAACCGCAAACAGGTTCTCGATTGTGGACTAACCACCGACCAAATACAGAGGAGACTCGATACGGGCGTGTGGGTTCGAATGGACACCGGCGTTTATCGGTTGCGATCGGTTGCACCTACCTGGCGGCAGCGATTGCGGGCCGCGATCCTGAGCCGGCCTCGCGCGGTGGTTGCCGGCATCTCAGCCGCCTATCTCCTTGGTTTCGACGCGGTCGGTCCGACGCGCCCAGAGATCCTGGTTCCCTTCCGGGGAAACGCACGCTCTCCATTAGCCCGTGTGATTCGCAGCCGTCGTTACGACGAGATCGCTACCGTCGACGTCGGCGGCTTCGAGGCGACATCGGTCGCGGAAACTATCCTCACCCTCGCCATGGTGATGCCGTATTCCGGCTTGGAGCGGCTCCTCGACCATGAGCTTGCGAAGGAGCGGGTTGAGATCCACGATTTCGGCCCCATCTTCGACCGCCTGGAGTACGCCCGGATTCGGGGACTTGGCGGATTGCGACGTATCGTTTACGAGCGGAGTGCCGACGCATTTCAGGCACCCACTTCACAGCTGGAACGGATGCTGTATCGGTTGCTCGAGCATGATGAGCTTCCGTCCTACTCCAGACAGCTGCCAATCACCTACCCTCGGCTCGACGCCACCGTGGATGCCTTCATTCCGCAATGGAGACTCATCGTCGAGGCGGATGGGCGGCGCTGGCACACCCGGCGGGATGACTTCGAACGCGACCGTGCCAGGGACAACGCAGCCACCGCCGCCGGGTTGCGCGTCGTCAGGTTCACCTTCGGCATGATCAAATCTGATCCCGAAGGATGCGTCACCACCCTGACCGACGCTGGCCGTTGGCGTACCGAATCGGCATAGCGTGTGCCACGAACGGCGCTGACCGCGGTGCCCTGCACACGGTTTTGGCACCGCCCCGGCGGCGTGTGTCACCCACAGCAGCCACCGCGGCTCGATGCACACGCCAAGAGCGACCACAATGGGGCAATGGGTTTCAACACAGACCAGGTGCATGCCGGGGTGACACCCGACGCCGTCACCGGGGCCATCCTCACCCCTATCCACCAGTCGACCACCTTCGTACAGGATTCCGTCGACGACTACATGGCCAAGGGCTATTCCTATGCCCGCGGCGGCAACCCCACGGTCCGTGCCTTCGAGGAGAAGATCAAAGTCCTCGAGGGGGGTCACGACGCCACCGCATACGGGTCGGGCATGGCCGCCACCACCGCGGTCTTCCTCGCGTTGGTCCAAGCTGGCGATCACGTTGTCATCGGCGATGTCGTCTACGGAGGCACCTACAGGTTCGCTGATCAGTACCTACGCAGATTTGGGGTGGGCGTCGATTTCGTCGACGCGGCGGACACCGGTGCGGTGGCCGCCGCCATCCGCCCCCAGACCCGGGTCGTGTTCACCGAGAGCCCTGCCAACCCGACGCTGAAACTGACCGACCTCGCTGCGATTTCCGAGATCACGTCGGCGCGGGGCCTGATCCACGTCACCGACAACACATTCCTCACCCCCTACTACCAGAGGCCCTTCGAGTTGGGTGCCAATGTGATAATCCACTCCACCACCAAGTACCTCGACGGGCACAACGCAACACTGGGTGGCGCGGTGGTGGTCGACTCCCCCGAGCTAAATGAGGCGGTCGCCCGCGCCCGCCTCTCGGCGGGGCTGGTCATGTCGCCACTGGTAGCGTGGCTCACGCTTCAAGGAGTGAAGACGCTCTCCATCCGCATGGATCGTCAGTGCGCCAACGCCCTCGAGATCGCCCGCTGGCTGGAATCACATCCCAAGGTCGCCTCCGTGGGATACCCCGGGTTGGAGTCGCATCCCCAGCACAAGCTGGCGGCCGCACAGGCCACGGGGTTTGGCGCCATGATCACATTCGAGCTCTCCGGTGGGGTCGAGATGGGGAAGAAGCTCATGGACGCCATGGAGCTGTGGTCGCTGGCAGAGAATCTGGGTGCCGTCGAATCGATCATCACCCATCCAGTGACGATGACACATGCATCGATGCCACCGGAGCAACGGCGCCGAGTCGGCATCACCGAAGGGCTGGTCCGGCTCTCGGGTGGGCTGGAGGACGTGGACGACCTGATCGCCGATCTGACGCAGGCACTGGACCGGGTGTAGGTCGGTTCAGCCGAACTCGATTCCCTGAGCCAGAGGAAGGTCCTCACCCCAGTTGATGGTGGTGGTCTGGCGCCGCATGTATGACTTCCAGGCGTCGGATCCCGCCTCTCGACCGCCACCGGTCTCCTTCTCCCCGCCAAAGGCACCGCCGATCTCGGCACCCGATGTTCCGATGTTGACATTGGCGATCCCACAATCGGACCCCACATGTGACAGGAACCGCTCGGCATTACGGACCGAGTCGGTGAATATCGCCGAGGAGAGACCCTGGGTCACCCCATTGTGGATGGCGATGGCCTCGTCGAGGGTGTCGAACTCGATGACCCAGAGGATGGGGGCGAACGTCTCGTCCTGGGTGATCGGGGCCTCGGCCGGAACCCGGACGATGGTCGGCTCTACGAAGAACCCGGGGCCGTCGAGGCGGCGGCCCCCGGTGACCACCGTGCCGCCCTGGCTGCGGGCGGTCTCCAGCGCGGCCATCATCTGTTCGATCGCGGATTCCGACACCACCGGGCCCATCAGAGTCTCCGGCGCCAACGGGTCCCCAATCGCCACCTGCTTGTAGGCGGCCGAGAGCCGATCGACGAACTTGTCGGATACCGCGCGGTGGACGAGTAGGCGTCGCAGAGAGGTGCAGCGCTGGCCCGCGGTGCCCACGGCGGCAAAGAGGACGGCGCGAACGGCGAGCTCGAGATCGGCGTCGTCCATAACGATGATGGCGTTGTTCCCTCCAAGCTCGAGGATGGTTCTACCCATCCGCTCCGCCACCGTGGGTCCCACGATCCGACCCATCCGACACGAGCCGGTGGCCGAGATCAGCGGGAGTCGCCGGTCGTGAATCATCCGGTCACCCACAGAGGTGGCGGTCCCAACGGCCAGGTTGAACAAGCCCTCATAGCCGGTTCCCCGCATCACCTCCGCGGCGATCTTGGTGACCGCGACCGCGGTCAGAGGGGTGCGTTCCGAGGGCTTCCACACCACGGTGTCACCACACACCGCGGCGATAGTCGAGTTCCACGACCAAACCGCGACCGGGAAGTTGAAAGCTGAGATGACACCGATCGGGCCCAAAGGGTGCCATTGCTCGTACATTCGGTGATTGGGTCGCTCCGAGGCCATCGTCAACCCGTAGAGCTGGCGGGACAGCCCAACGGCGAAGTCGCAGATGTCGATCATCTCCTGTACCTCGCCGATCCCCTCGGGGAGGATCTTCCCCATCTCCATCGTGACCAGGGCGCCAAGAGCATCCCGTTTCTCCCGCAGGGCGTTGCCAAGCCTCCTCACGTGCTCACCACGCTTCGGGGCCGGCAGCATTCGCCACCGATCGAAGGTCTCCGCCGAGCTGGCGATTACGCGCTCGTACTCCGGATCCGAGGTCATGGTGACCACACCGATGACGACACCTGTCGTCGGATTGAGGACCTCGACAGCTCCCCCGTCGCCCTCCAACCACTCGGCGGCATAGACCCCGGAGTTGGTGTCCTCCAGGCCGAGAGCTTCGAAGACCTCATCGTGTGTCATCTGGCCGCCATCGCCTCTATCTCGACGAGAAAGCCGCCGGGAAGGGCACCTGCCTGGAACGTGGAACGAGCCGGCGGCGCGGCATCGAAGTAGCCGGCGTACACCTCGTTGACGATGGGGAAGTCTGCGATGTCGGCGAGGAAGATCGTGGTCTTCACGATGTCGTCATAGCCCAAGCCCACATCGCCCAGGATGACGCCGATGTTGTCCATCACCCGCCGCGTCTGCATACCGATGTCATCTGGGACACGCTCTCCGGTGGCGGGATCGAGTCCAACCTGCCCTGAGATGAACACCATTCCGTTGGCTTCGGTGGCAACCGAGTAGGGAGCCAACGTGTTTGGGGCCGACGGCGTCTCGAGAACGGTCTTTGGCACTGGGGTCTCCTGTCCGGGCGCTCGAGGCTACCCGCCGTCGGAGCCGGCTCAGCTAAAGGAGTTGCCGCAGCCGCAGGTCCGACTGACGTTGGGGTTGTTGATGGAGAACCCGGCCTCCATCAGTCCGTCCTTGTAGTCGAGCGTCGAGCCCTTCACCATCTCGGCGCTGTCCGGGTCGACGACGACTCGCACCCCATCGAACTCTTCGACAATGTCGGAATCGTCGATCTCGCTGTCGAAGTACATCTCGTAGGAGAACCCGGAGCATCCACCGGGGCGGACCGCCATCCGAAGCGCCAGCGACGTGTCGCCCTCGGCGGTGATCAGCTCGCGGATCTTGGTGACCGCGCCACCGGTGAGCTGGACCGTCTGCTCTGGCTTGCTCGATTTGATGGAGAGAATCTGGGTCATTGCCCTGCCTGTATAGCGGACTTGTGGCTCCCATTGTAACGACACCACAACCATGGTCCATTCCCCTATGCCCGTAGTGGAAATTACCCTGGGGGGCGATGGTTGACAGAGAAGCAGTCTTGGCAGCTCTGGAGCGGGTCCAGGACCCCGAGCTGGGCGGCAACATCGTGGAGTTGGGAATGGTGAGCGACGTCCTCACCGGCGTCGACGGCCGGGTCGAGGTGGGAATCGCGCTCACCATTGCCGAATGCCCACTGCGTAACCAGATCGAGGGGGATGCCAAGCGGAAGGTGTCTGGGCTCCCCGGTGTGTCCGAGGTGGTTATCCGCACCACGGCAATGACCAAGAAGCAGCGGTCGCAGCTGATGAGCGTCGCCAGGCGACGAGTCCGGGAGAACGCCGAGCCGACCCAGGTCGACCCCACGACCCGGGTGATAGCCGTCAGCTCTGGCAAGGGAGGGGTGGGCAAATCGACTGTGGCGGTCAATCTCGCCGTGGCCATCTCCACTACCGGGATGAAGGTGGGCGTGCTCGACGCCGACATTTGGGGGTTCTCGATCCCGAGGATGCTTGGCGTGCACGACCGACTCCAGGCCTCGGGAGACACTGGTCTAATCGAGCCCACCGATGCGGAGGGTGTCAAGGTCGTTTCCAGCGGCCTCATTATTGAGTCAGAGGAAACGGCGCTGATGTGGAGGGGCCTGATGCTCTCCAAGGCCTTGGAGCAGTTCCT
>CAZKFU010000091.1:0-5604 GCA_964552165.1 uncultured Acidimicrobiaceae bacterium | reverse complement strand
CACCAGCTCGGTGGCACGCCGCGACCTGAAGGGCCCCAGGTAGGCGATCCCGTTCGGTTTGACCGATCTCACAACCGAGAGGCGGGGATATGGCTCGTCGGTCAATTTGACGAAGTGTGAAGCGCGCGGAGGACGCGATCTTCGGTTGTGTCGGGGGCGATGGGCGTGGATCAACCGGAGCTCGGCCACCTCCGCCTCGAGCGTTGTCGGGCAGACCTCATAATCGACTGACTCCAGCTCCCTCATCAGGTCGTCGGTGCGCCGTCTCTTGTCACCGTAGAAGTACTGACGAACCCTGGTCCGCAGGTTGGACGCCTTGCCGACGTAGATGATCACCCCATGGCGATCGCGGAATAGGTACACCCCCGGAGCACGAGGGAGATCCTCGACGAGACCGATCTTGTGATAGTGGGGCGAGCCTCGTGCGGTGGGGAGTTGCATGAGGTCATCGAGACCGGTCACCCCGAGTGTCCCGGCGCGTTCCAAGAGCCCGTGGAACACGTGAGCGGTTGCCCTGGCGTCATCGAAGGCGCGGTGGTTTGGTGCTACCGGGCTTCGAAAGTGACGGGCCAAGGTCTGGAGTCGGAGATTCCTCACTTCGGGCCGGACCAGGCGTCGTGCCAACGACGCGGTATCAAGGCTCCGGTTGGTCACACTTCCATATCCGAGCCGGGACGCGGCGGCGTCGAGAAACGACAGGTCGAAGCGGATGTTGTGCCCGACGATGATGCAGTCACCGAGAAACTCGAGCAGAGAAGGCAATGCCGTCTCTATCCGCGGTGCGTTGACGACCATGGCCTCGGTTATCCCGGTGAGAACGACTATCGAGGGCGGTATGGATGTCCCAGGGTCGACAAGGGTGTGGAAGGCCCCGATCTCCTCCCCACCCCGGTACTTGACCGCTCCGATCTCGGTGATCGAGCACTGCTGCGGCGAACCACCAGTCGTCTCTAGGTCGAGGACGCAGAAAGTGACATCGAAGAGGGGTTGTCCCAGGTCTTCCAGCGAGGTTTGGGTGGCTGTCGTTGGCACAGCGCCCCCGAGGCTAGATCGAACAGGTGTTCGATGTCAACGAGTCGGGGGGTGATGGGAGCGGCGCCGCGCCGCTTCATACAGGAGAACGGCTGTCGCCACAGACACGTTCAGGGAATCGACGGTTCCGGCCATGGGAATGGCGACACCAAAGCTCGACCCGTGGAGCGCCCTGTTGCTGAGACCCCCAGCTTCGGAGCCGACGACGATGGCTATGGGGGGGTCGAGCGGTGCCTTCCACAGAGACATTCGGGCATCGGGGGTGGCTGCAGCAGCCGGGATCTCGTTCGCAGCGAGCCAGTCCAGAGCGTCGCCGACGGTGGTGACGGCCAGCGGGACGGTGAAACAGGCTCCGGTAGAGGATCTGAGAACATTTGGGTTGAAGACGTCGATGGTGGGATCGCATACGATCACGGCGTCGGCGCCGGCGGCGTCGGCAGTTCGCAGCATCGCCCCCAGGTTCCCTGGCTTCTCGACGGACTCGACCACGAGGACGATGGGATCGGCTGTCGAGATCAGGCTGGGGAGAGGGGCCGGCCTTTGCTCGAAGACGGCCAGGATCCCCTCGGACTCGGAGCGATAGGAAGCGGCCGCCAGCGCCCTTTCGTCGACGACGACGGCTCCCGGATACCTCGGGGCAAGATGAGGCGTGACGTAGACCTCGCCAGGCTCCATCCCAGCGCTCAAGGCCCTTATGAACAGCCGCTCTCCTTCCACGACGAAGACCCCTTGGCTGTCACGGGCCGACCGACGACGCAAGGCGCGTAGCCTCTTGATGGTGGGGTTGGAAGGCGACGTGATCTTTGCCGTCAACCCTCCTGCTCCTGGTAGAACTCGCGCAGCCGATTGCGGGCCCTGTGCACGGCAACTCGCATTGCACCGACAGATCCTCCGAACCTGATCGCCATGTCGCGGTAGCTGAGGCCCTCCACCTCGCGCAACCACAGGAGCTCGCGCTCTCGATAAGGCAGCTGACGCATGGCCCTTCCTATCTGGGTGTGCTCCTCTCCGAGCAGCAACTCCTCCTCCGGCGTGGTCGGGGAGAGGTCTCTCTCGAAGGGATATTCGATTCTCCTCCGCCGCAGATACGTGTTGAGGCGGTTGCGGACCACCGCCCAGAACCACCCTTCAAAGCTCTCGACGCTGCGCAGGGTCCGCATGTTGCGCACCACCGCCTCGAAGACCTCGGAGAGAATCTCCTTGGCCTGCTCATCGCTGAAACCGAGGCCCCGACAAAACGCCCACACCCGTGGGTATCCGCAACGGAGGATCTCGCCCAACGCGGCGGGCTCACCACGACTGGCTCGCTCCACCAGGTCGATCTCTGGGGGCCATCTGAGGGTCGTGTCGAGCTCGAGCCCTATCCGCGGCATCGCATCCCGACCCCGCGATCGTCGGGAAAGGGGGCTGAACGCCGTCAACTGTCCGCCTCGCTGCTCTCGTTGCCCTGACCCCGACCCTGACCCTGGCCTTGCCCTTGGTTTTGACCCTCGCCTTGCCCCTGGTTCTTGCCTTGACCTTGGCTCTGTGTGCTCGACTGACCCTGACCCCGATCCGGATCGTCGGTTTCGCTCGCAACCAATCCCGGGTCGTCGTCGACGCCGCTGTCAACCAAAGGTGCGCCGTGGCCACGGTCAGCAGTTGACTGCGGCCCAATGTCGAGGTCGTCGATGGCCTGGGTATGGCTAATGGTGGCGCCAACCCGACGTGCCAGCTCGCTGACCTCGTGTGGCGCCGAGGCACCGGTTCGCAGCAACCTGGCGATAGCTGAGACTTGGGAGCCCTCGTTGTTGCCGACTCTGGCTAGGTGAAGACCCGGTTCGACATGCTCGAGAGCTTCGTTGATAAGGGCCATGGCAGTGGTGACCTCGCCACTCTGGGCGACACGTTCCGCCTCCGAGAGCCGCTGGTCCCATCGAGATCCCCCGAGGCCCACCCGGTCGGCAACCCACTCGAAGGCACGATCGACGTGGTGGAGCGGGTCACCCGGAACCGAAGGTGCGGCTGCTGCCGCCAATGCCACATTGCCCCCCAGGATCATGGCCGCAGTCGCCATCATCCCCACGAGCCGCCTCCCCATCGCCGTCGGTATGTGCGAGAGCGCGGCCCGGATCATTCCCTCGAGCTCGACGTCAGGGGCCGGGCGTCGCAGGCGCTCGGCGTGCGCCTTGAGCTCGGCGGTGGGGTCGGTCACTATGAGCTCAATCCTGGCACGGCGTCGGCTGTCACGCCACGGGCCATTGGTCTCATAGTCTCACTGCCATCGGCAGGCAGATGGCGCTCCGGCGTGGCATAGTGGTGATCGATGAGGGAGAGATCTCTACTTCGACCTCACTCGGTGGTGTGGACACGAGGTGATGGATGTGCCCAGCTGGCGCACCTTCTCTCCGATGTAGAACCGGCGCGGGTGACCGGTGATCTCGCCGAGCAATGCATCCAGCGTCGGGCCGACTTGCTCGTCGCCAAAAAGCTTCCCGGAGGGTTCGACTTGCTCAACGTCGCTGTCCCGATCGACTTCGACCCTGAGAGCACCAAGTCAATCGTCGCCACGGTCTCGGGAGGGCCTCACTCGGCGCTGGCTGCCGGGGTCGCGGCTCGCCTTGGTAGCGCGCTCGGGGTTCCGACCCGAATGGTCTCGGCGTATCGCGACGAAGAGGACCGCGCCGACGCCACCGCTCTGATGGAAAGGCTCACAGGTGTCGTCCCCGCCATCGGAGCCGACCTCGTCCGCGCCGATGACTTGCGCTCGATGGTGGCGGGACTCGACGAGGGAACGCTTCTCGTGCTGGGGGCCCCGGGAGGCTCGTGGTTGCAGCGAGTTCTGCTCGGTCCCGGTGCCCGACTCCGCTCCAAGGCGCCCGCCGGCGCGGTTGTCGTGCGTCACGCCCCCGACCGCGTCTATCAATGGATGGGTGAGCCGGTGTTCGTGGCTCCATTGCGGCAAGCCGACGACACCCTGCGCATCCATCCCCAATCGACCCTGGCCGTCGCCGACCAGGGGGTGTTGGTGGGGTTGGTGCGAAGAGCTGCATTGGAAGCCGCCGGCGCGGCCGTGGTGGGCACGATCATGGAGGAGGCGAGGTCGACCAAGGTCGACCACACGCTCGATGCCGCCAAGCCGCTGGTAGCGGTCTTTGGTGAGGATCCCATCGCGGTCACCGACGCCAAAGACAACCTCGTTGGAGGTTTGTCGTTGCCTGCGGCCTGAACCGCGCCAGAATCAACGCTGTGAAAAGACTCATTCAATATCTCCTCTTCCTGGTCGCGGTCGTCGCCGTGCTCGTTCACCTGCTCGGTGGTTGGAATTACTCCAACGTGCTCATCGCCGATGCCTTCGAGGTGGGCGAGGTGGACGCCTTTGAAGTTCCGGTGGAACAAGGGATAGAGGTGGTCGGCTATTCGACACCGCTGGGGGAGATGGATGCCTGGTATCTCCCGGCGACCGGGACCACCTGGGTCATCCACGTCCATGGCAAGGGAGGCTCGCCCGATGAGGCGCTCCCGTTGTTTGGCCCTCTGCGTGAAGCCGGTTATCCCCAACTCGCGATTACCTATCGCAACGACCCGGGCCAACCGCTCGACCCCAGCGGCTACTACCAATACGGTTTCACCGAGTGGCAGGACATTGAGAGCGCCCTGGACTACGCGGTCGCCAACGGCGCGGACGAGATCGTGTTGAGTGGGTTCGGATCGGGTGCCGCTCACGTCCTCTCCCTCGTCTATCACGTGTCACTGGATCGAATTTCCGGCTTGATTCTGGACTCACCCAATCTGGATTTCTCCAGCACGGTTGACTACACACTCGCCCAACGCGAGCTCCCGCTGGTACCGCTGCAGGTGCCGCGGACGGTCTCCGAGGTGGCGAAGTTCTTCACCTCGATGCGGATCGGCGTCAACTGGAAGTCACTCGACTACATCGACAACGCCGGACGCAGCTTCTCGCACCCTGTCCTCATCCACCACGGGACAGCCGATGCGCGGATCCCCATCGCCACCAGTCGGGAACTCGCCGCGATCCGACCCGACCTGGTGCGTCTCGTCGAGGTGGAGGGTGCCGGCCACGTCGAGTCCTACGACGTCGATCGCGACGGTTACGTCGCGGCAGTTCTCGGGTTTCTGGGGTCGATCGGCCGCTGAGCTTGTGTACCAACAACCCGTGTCGCCCTCCGGGCGGGCCACACGGGTATGGGATCAGTAGCCGTTGTCGGCGAGCCAGTCGGCCGCAATCGCGGTGGCGTCCTCGTTGTCGATGTCGAACCTCTTGTTCATCGCGGTGAGGTCGGCTGTGGTCAGTTTGCCCGAGATGTCGTTGAGGATCGAGACGATGGTGTCACCGTAAGCGTCCCTCAAACCCGTGGTCAGCACAGGGACAACATTGTCGGCGGCGAGCATGCTCTGGTCGTCCTCGAGAAGGACGAAGCCGCGATCGGCGATGATCGCACTGGTGGAGAAGAGAATCCCCACGTCTATCTGTCCGGCCTCGAGCGCTTGGACCGTCACCTGCCCCGCATCGAGCGGCTGAAAGTTTGCGCTCATGTCGAGGTCGTAGGCGCGTTGAAGCCCGGGGATGCA
>CAZKFU010000090.1:1858-5765 GCA_964552165.1 uncultured Acidimicrobiaceae bacterium | reverse complement strand
CGGGTTTGTCACAGCCAGCTCGACAATTCCCACCACCACCGTCACGTTTGCGCCTGCCCAGCCGGTGGACATCGAGAGCCCGCTGCCGATGGCAGCAGGAACCATGATCATAATTGGCGCCGCCGGGCTGGGATTGACGCTGTTCCTCTTCCTGGTGATCCTCATGGGACGCGAGGAAGAGGAAGGCGGGGGACGCTTCGCCAAGCGGCTGGCTGCCTATGGGCGCCGTCAGGGTGAAACCGAGGAGAAAAGGTCGATCCTGCAGCGCCTCCCCTTCGTCTCCAGGTTGGGCCAGGCGGCCGAGGAGGAGGTGCGCAGGAGGGGCCTCCTCTCGGGGGTCAACTCCGCCCTGGAGCAGGCCAACATCCCGCTGTCTCCTGGTGAGGCCATTATGGCGGCGGTTGGTCTGTCGGTCGTAGGTGGCATCTTCGTCTCGATCTTCAACGGAGTCATCGCCGGCCTCATCGTCTTCCTGCTTCTCACTCTGTTGATCATGGGTTTGATCAACTTTGCCGGGGGGCGGGAGAAGAGGAGGTTCGAGAATCAGCTTCCCGACACGCTGACGCTGATGGCCACCTCGCTCCGTGCCGGTTACTCGCTTCTCCAGGCCACCGAGGCGGTGGCCAACGAGGCGCAAGAGCCCACGGCTCGCGAGTTTGCCCGGGCCATCGCCGAGACTCGACTCGGCAGGTCGGTCACCGATTCTCTGAGAGGTGTCGTCGACCGTACCCAGTCGCAGGACTTCGAGTGGGCGACGATGGCGATCGACATCCAGAGGGAGGTGGGTGGCAACCTGGCCGAAGTTTTGACCACGGTGGCCGACACTATGCGCCAGCGGAACCGGCTGCGAGGCGAGATCAAGGCGCTCACCGCCGAGGGCAGGATCTCGGCTTTCGTCCTGGGATCCCTGCCGTTCCTGATGGCCCTTTTCCTTTGGACAAGCAACCGGGAATACCTGCAGCCGCTCCTCGATGCCACCGCGGGAAGGGTCGCCATCGGGGTGGGGCTGCTCCTCATGGCGGCCGGGATCTTCTGGCTGCGCAAGATAATCGATATCGAGATCTGAGATGGATGCATTGTTCCTCCCAGTGATGGCGATTTTTGCCCTGGTGGCCTTTGTGGTCATCTGGGCCGGCGCAGGTGTAACCAGGGCCCGGGAAGCGATGGATGAACGTCTGGCCGTCTATGGCAACCAGGCGTTGCGCCACGAGCAGCTGGCGAAACCGCTTGCCGAGCGGACGGTGGCCCCGTTGTTGATCGGGTTCTCGAGGTTCCTCAAACGGTTCACTCCGGTGGGGTACCTGGAGAAGATTCAGCGGAAGCTGCTGCTTGCTGGCAGCCCCGCCAACCTCGACGCCCCTGCGTTTGTCGTCATCAAACTCCTCACCACCGGCGCCGGGTTGCTCGCCGCCTTCTTCCTCGCCCGCTTTGCCAACTCGGCCATGCAGGGCATAGCACTGTTCGCCTTGCCCGTAGCCCTCGGTTTCTTTGGCCCCGACGCCTGGCTGACGAGAAAGGTCGATGATCGGCGTAAAGCCATGCAGAGGGCCCTCCCCGACATCCTCGACCTTCTGGTGATCTCGGTCGAGGCCGGCCTTGGCTTCGACGCTGCCTTGAGCAGGGTGGTCCAGACCGTTCCCGGACCGCTATCCGAAGAGTTCTTCCGAATGCTCCAGGAGACCCGAGTCGGTGTGGCGCGGCGCCAGGCGATGCGCCATCTCACCGAGCGCACCGACGTCGACGAGCTTCGGTCGTTCATCCTGGCCATGATCCAGGCCGAGGCATTTGGTGTCGCCATCGCCCGCGTTCTCCGGGTGCAGGCCGACGAGATGCGGGTTAAGAGGCGGCAGCGCGCTCAGGAGAAGGCATTTGCGGCACCAGTGAAGCTGGTGTTCCCCTTGGTCTTCTGCATATTCCCATCGCTGTTCATCATTCTGCTCGGCCCGGCAGCAATCCAGATCGTTGGCGCATTCGCCGATTGATGTGGTCGCCGCCGGCGACACGCGACGCTTCTCTTTAGCGCACGTTGCACTGGCCCTTCCATGGGTGGCGCTAGTCATCGCGGCGAGGGCTCCGATCCGAGACAATTCCTTTCTTTGGCACGTCCGGGCAGGAACGGTCCAGATTGATGACGATCAGGTTCTCGCTGTGGACCCCTTCTCGTTCACCGCCGGAGGAGAGCCGTGGCGTACCCAATCATGGCTGGCCGAGTTGCTCTACGGGTGGGCGGAGAGGTTGATGGATCTTGCCTTTGTGCCGTGGATGGTGGCGGCGGTAAGTCTTGTCCTGTTCACCGCGATCGGCACCATTGCCTATCTTCGATCGCGAAGCGTCACCGCGTCGGCGGTGACAGTTGTCCTCTCCACCATCCTTCTCCTCGGCCCGCTTGCTCCCCGTCCGGTCATCTTCTCGTTTTCGTTATTCGCACTGGTGATCCTGGCCTGGGAACGGCCCTCTACTCATTGGGCGGTTCCTTTGCTCCTCTGGATATGGGCCGCCACCCATGGGAGTTTCGTGATCGGTGGTCTCTACCTGGTGGTGACGACGCTGGCACGCCGCGATCTCAAGACAATGCCGGTGGTCGGGCTTAGTGGAATCCTCACGCTTCTCACGGCCCATGGTCTGGGTGTGGTCGAGATCCTGCTCGACTTCTCCCGCTCGAGTGGGGCGTTGGCGTTGGTGTCGGAGTGGGCGACACCCGATTTCCTGACCCCAACGCTGGCCCCGTTCCTCGCCGGCATCGTCATCGTGATATGGGGTGCGATGTCGGGACGGGTCGTCAAACGCGACCTGTTCGTAATCGTGCCGATTCTCGTGCTGGGCGCCACGGCCACCAGGGCGGTCCCGCTGGCGTGGCTGGCGCTGGTGCCGTTGATCGCCGGCTCAATAGGGCCCGACACAGTTCGGAGGGGCTTCCCACCCCTGGCCGCTGCCACTTTTCTGGTGGTCATCGCCGTCATTCCATTCGTGATTGGATCGGACTCCGGGATTGACGAGGATCGATTCCCGGTGGCGGCAGCCCGGGCGTTGGAGCCCCTGCCGACATTCCACGATGACAGTGCCGGAGGCTATCTCATCTACTCGAGGTGGCCCGAGCACCTGGTTTTCATAGATGACCGAGCCGAGCTCTTTGGAGACCGGGTGGCCGAGTATGTCGAGCTCCGTCATGGTGGCGGCGACTGGCGGCATGTGTTCGCCCGAGACGGGATCGAACAGGTGTTGCTCAAATCATCCGACGGCCTGGTTGGAAGGTTGCTCGACGCGGGGTGGGGCATCACATACCGGGATGACCTGTACGCAGTGCTCCGCCCCTGAGCGGACACCGCACAACAGAGGGGCCCGCCTGGCAGCGAGCCCCCACTATCGTTTTGCTCGGCTGGTTCAGATGCTTAGACCGTCACCGATCGTGTCGAAGGTCGAGCTGACCTGCTGGCCGGCAAAGGCCACCGCGATCAGGGCGACAATGGCGATCAGGACCACGAGGAGGGCGTACTCGACCATCGAGGCGCCTTTCTCATCCTGAAACCAGGTTGTTACCTTGGTCCACAAAGCAAGCATATAAGCCCTCCTTGTTGGTGGTACTGGCTTGCAGTTCTTACCGACAGCGTGGCCGGGATGACGCGAGTTCACAATGGGTCTCCCGCCCTACCAACTCGCGCGTTCGGCTACTAGGCAGGGGGCCCGCCGTAGGCGGGCCCCCTCTTCATCTCTAGAGCGTTGAAACGCTCAGGTCTGGTCGAGACCTTGGCCGATCTCGTTGAACGTCGAGCTGACCTGCTGGCCGGCAAAGGCCACCGCGATCAGGGCGACAATGGCGATCAGGACCACGAGGAGGGCGTACTCGACCATCGAGGCGCCTTTCTCATCCTGAAACCAGGTTGTTACCTTGGTCCACAAAGCAAGCATT
>CAZKFU010000090.1:0-1758 GCA_964552165.1 uncultured Acidimicrobiaceae bacterium | reverse complement strand
GGCGCCTTTCTCATCCTGAAACCAGGTTGTTACCTTGGTCCACAAAGCAAGCATTAAACCCTCCTTGTTGGTGGTACTGGCTTGCGCTTCTGGAAAAGGCTAACTTGAGAAAGCGGGACATCAATGGGTCTTTTGTCCCATCAAGGTTGAAGGCGCTCCGCTGATCTAATGAGCACCATGGAGACCGATCGTAGCGCGTGGCCAGAGCACCGGTCCTATGCGGGGAACCCGCCTCCGATGTCTGAGTACATCCCCGACACTTCAGTGCCCACGAAGGCAACGGCCAGCAGGGCGACGATGGCGATGAGGACGACGAGTATTGCATACTCGACCATCGATGCGCCCTCATCCGAGAGCCGGAATCTGGTGTAGAGGCGATGGAACATGACATGATCACGTTAGGCCTAATGACCATCACTTCTATGGGTCGCATGACCCAAGCGCTATTTGGGTTTACCGATTCCCAGCTTTATTGCCTCAACAGCGGCTTGGGTACGGTCCGATACCGCAAGCTTTTGGAAGATGGAGGCCAGATGGTTCTTGACGGTTTTCTGCGAGATATAGAGTCGATCGGCGAGCTCGTCGGTAGCTGAGACACCAAGAGCGAGCAGCTGGAGGATCTCTGTCTCGCGGTCGGTGAGTGAGGCTGCCCCAGGGTCGAGTTGGGCCTTCTCGAAGCGCGCCAGCACCTCGTCACGTTCGTGATCCTCGAGGTCGATGAGGGTTTCGCCCGCGGCCACCGCTCTCACAGCAGCCGCCAATGTCGTCAAGGGGACAGCCTTTGAGAAAAAGCCTCTGGCGCCGGCGAGACGGGCGGCATCGCGTTGGATGTCGTCAGCATGCATCGTTACCACGATGGAGTGGGTACGCCGCCCCAGCACGTCGATGGCGGAGAGCCCATCGCCTCCCGGCATCTCGATGTCGACGATCGAGACCTCGGCCGGCTGGCTGTCGATGGCCTCTAGCAACGCCGGCCCCGATTCGACAACGCCGACCACCCTGGCATCTGGAAGAGAGTCGAGAGCCTGTTGCAGGCCCTCGGCGAATAGCTTGTGATCGTCGGCGATCATTACTCGGATCATCTTTGTCCCCATTCAACAATGACCGTGGTCCCCGATTGGGGAACGGACTTGATCTCTATCGCGGCATCTATTCCATCGGCCCGTTCTCGCATCCCTATAAGCCCGAAATGACCGCGGGGCTCGACCTCGGGATCGAACCCGATCCCGTCGTCTTCGATGACGCACCGTCCTCGAGCCCGATCGACCCGTCCGGTAACCAACACCTTGTTCGCCTTGGAGTGGGCATGGGCGTTTCGCACCGCCTCGGTGACGATGGCGGTTACCTCCCCGATGACTGCAGGGCGAGGGGGTCGGCGCTCGTCGATGTCGACGACGACCTGGGGGCCTGACTTCAAGGAGGCTGCCAACCGCAGGATGCGGGCGGTGAGGGTAGGTCCAGGGGTGCTCCGCAGGTC
Organism: uncultured Acidimicrobiaceae bacterium; assembly: GCA_964552165.1. GTDB lineage: Bacteria > Actinomycetota > Acidimicrobiia > Spongiisociales > ZC4RG35 > CAZKFU01. Next base: position 281 of record CAZKFU010000090.1, on the reverse strand, counting down.
GGCCACGGTCGACCGCACATCTTCCACGAGCTTGGTGACGTTGGTGCGCATCACCTTGAGATCGACGGCCGTCGACTGCGGGGCGGCGAGAACCGCTACATCGAGTCCGAGCCCCAGCGTGGCCAGCGACGGGCCGATGGTGTCGTGGAGCTCCCGAGCCAGCCTCAGTCGCTCTTCGGCGACCGCTGAGCCGGCGATCTCTTGTAGAAGCTGGAGGTTGGCGTAAGCGAGGGCGACAGGCTCGACGACGGCGGTCAGTAGCTCGTGATCGTTGCTGTCGA
>CAZKFU010000089.1:0-5771 GCA_964552165.1 uncultured Acidimicrobiaceae bacterium | reverse complement strand
GTGATCCGGTGGCCCTGGTCGCCTTTGAGGGTTGGGGTGACGCCGGAGAGAGCTCAACCGACGCCGTCCGCTGTTTCGTGGAGCGACTCGAGAGCACGCTCATCGCAGTAATCGACCCCGACGACCACTTCGACTTCCAGGTGAGGCGACCCGTGGTCAGCCTCGATCAGAACGGGATCCGAGCCGTGAGCTGGCCACGCAACGAGATTCACGCCGTGTTTGGGGCGCCGCGCGACATCGTGGTCGTCTTGGGCGAGGAACCCCACTATCGATGGAAGCGGTTCACTGCCGATCTGGTCAGGGCGCTGGCGATCCTCGGGGTACAGCACGTCATCACCTTGGGGGCGTTCGTTGGCCAGGTTGCTCACACCCTTCCGGTGCCGCTGATCGGGTCGGCGACCAAACCCGACGCCCTCTCTCTCCACGGCCTGCTCCCCAGTGGTTACGAGGGCCCCACCGGGATCGTTGGCGTGCTCAATCACTACTTGGGGGCGGCGGGCATCGACGTGGTGTCGGTGTGGGCGGCTGTGCCTCACTACCTGTCCAACCAGGAGTACCCGCCGGGCACCGAGGCCCTGGCCACCAAAGCGGCCGAGATCGCCGGGGTGTCTCTAGATATCGGGTCGCTAACCACCGCCAGCCGCGAGTACTTGTCCACCGTGGACGCCGCGATCGAAGGCAACGCCGATCTCGAGGCATATGTGAAACAGCTAGAGGAGGACGCGAGCGACGACGACACCGGGGAGAGGCTGGTCGACGAGATCGAGAGGTATCTCCGCCGCCACTGAGAGAGGCCGGGGATCACCCGGCCTCTCTAGATAGCCATAGCCGTCCTGCTACTTGCGTTTGTGGCGATTGGCCTTGATGCGCTTGCGGTACTTGTGCTTCGACATCTTCTTGCGTCGTTTCTTGACGAGAGAGCCCATTCTTGAACAAACCTTTGGAAGGGGAACCGAACCATGGTCGCGCCGATCCGCTACTAGGTCAACTTTGATGATTTTGTAACGGCAGGCCTTGAAAAGCGACTATAACTCAGAGTGGGGGTGTGGATTCGACCAGGTTCGATCCCTCCCTGACCGACCGAGATCCGGCGCGGGTCAGGTCCGTGCCTCGAGTGCTAGGAGGAAACCTTGCGACTGAAGAGAGCAAAGCGATTTGCCGCGCTCGCATCTGTGCTGGCGATGATGGTGCTGACCGTAGCGCCTGCCGGCGCCATCACCGATGGCGAGCTCGACGGCGATGGCCACCCCCATGTGGTGTTGGTGCTGATGGAAGTTGGAGGCGCCCCGGCGTTCCGGTGCAGCGGAACGCTGATCTCGCCGACCGTGGTGCTGACGGCGGGTCATTGCACCAACAACTTCCCCGGCTCCCCGTACACGGGTATGCGGGTGTTCACCGAGTCCGACGTCGAGTCCGGGATCGGGACAACCAACAACTACCCGTTTGCCGGCCCCAACGCCGTTGAGGCGGTGGAGTGGGCGGCGCATCCGGCCTATGAGACGGCGCCCTTCTACTTCAACGACGTGGGTGTGATTCGCCTGGCGGACCCGATTGTCCTCGACACGTACGGGGCGCTGCCCGGGGTCGACCAACTCGATGTGATGGCACGTCGCCGCGGGCACCAGGACCTCACCTTCACCGCCGTGGGCTATGGGTTGCAGCAGATCAACCCCGTGTTCGTCCAGGCGCAGCGGGTGCGAATGGTCTCCCACCCGCGTCTGATTCAGATCAACGTCCCCGGTTTCACCGGCGACTTCTCCCTGCTCTTGTCGAACAACAAGGCGACCGGGGGAACCTGTTTTGGTGACTCGGGTGGCCCCAACTTCCTCGGGAGCAGCAACGTGATCGCCGGGGTGACCTCGTTTGGTCTCAACGGCAACTGCGCCGGAACCGGTGGCGTGTTCCGGATGGATCGCCAGAACGTCCTCGACTTCGTCAACGACTTCCTGGCCGGTTAACTCGCAGCCGAACCAGTATCAGGAGGGGGGGCCCACGGAGGCCCTCCCTCCCTCTTTGGGTCGCCCCCCAGCTGACGAAGCAGGTCGAAAAGGTCGGGGCCGCCCCAGTGCTCGGCAAACCGGCCGTCCTCGAGCCGGATGACGTCCAAGAGGCCGACCTCCACCTCGCGTCCGGTCGGCGCCACTCCCAGAAAGTCGCCGCGATGGGTTCCTCGCATCACCGAACGGAAGGCGACGCGGTCCTCCACGGCGATCACGTCTTCGACCGTGATGCTCGCATCGGGAAAAGCTGCCCGAAACCCTGCCAATCTCGCCAGCTGACCGGCCACATCGAGTGGGGGCAGGCTCGGCGACAGGTGACGGCGGTAATCCGGGGCCAGGAAGGACCCGGCTGCCTCAACGTCGCCCTCGTCCCAGACTCGGACGACATAACTCCGCAGAAGACTCTCGATCTCTCGTGGCTTCACTGGTCACCTCCTGATTAGATGAGCCCGGTAGTGGCGATGGACGGCCGGAGCACCTGGTATCCGGCGGCGGCAAGGGCCGTTGACACCGCGTCGACGTGGCGGGGACCGGTCAACGCCACCACCGCGGGGCCTGCGCCCGACCGGTAGGCGTGGGCGGCGCCGGCGCTCCTGGCGGTGGCGATTGCTGCGGGCACCGTCGGGTCGAGGTCCCCCCGAGGTGCCTCGTGGATCTCGTCGCCATGCGCGGAGCGAAGGGCGGTCTCGTCCCCAGAGACGAGACCGGCGATGAGAGCGGCGATCCGACCCAGGCTGCGCACCACGGTGGGGGTGTCAAAGGATGTCGGGATCACCCGACGCGCCTGCTCGGTGGCGAGCACGCCCGCGGGAACACCCACCACCGGTTGCAGCCCCGGGTAGAGGGGGATCCTCAGCGGCGGCCCTTCGGGGGGGATGAGGGCCAGCCCGCCGTAGACGGCGGCGGCGACGTTGTCAGGGTGACCCTCGAGACGGGAGGCGATCCTGAACACCCGGTCGGGGCGAGCCTCTTCGCCAATGGCTCGCAACGCGGCAGCCGCGCCGGCGACGAGGGCAGCCGCGCTCGAGCCCAACCCCTTGCCGACGGGGACCTCTGACCGGGTCTCCAGCTGAAGGGGCCGATCAACACCCACCGCCGCCTGTGCCCCGGCGAGAACGGCATCCTCGCCGGGAAGTGCGTCATTCTGGTGAAGGCTCTCCCATCGTGGGGAAGGTGTGGCGACAACGGCGCACCGGATCTCCAACGCCAGGGCCAGGCAGTCGTATCCGGGGCCGAGGTTCGCCGACGATGCCGGAGCGGAAGCCTCAGCCATGATCGGCGACAAGAACATCCATGGCAGGCGAGGTTATCGGGCGGCGGCGGGCCACACCTGTCAGCGATGTTCCGCCACACCACAGGTTCGGATCTGACGCCATCCGTGCGCGAGAACCGGAAGGGAAGACGAGTACCGATCGGACCGGGGGTACCGTCGACACACGATGACGGACATCCTCGGCCTCGATTCATTGCTGGCTCAGATGATCGCAGCCGTGGGGTTGGCCTTGATCATCGGCAACGGACTGGCCTGGTGGAAACACCGTCGCGGCCAGGCCCCACCTGAGGCCGGGGGGGTGTTCCGACAGGGTCGGGTGAGGTTTCTCGTCGGGGTGGGGGCGCTGATGGTCACCTGGGGCGTTGCTTCGCTGCTGAGCTGAGCCCGTTCTCGCCCGGAAAACGGTATGAATCCGACTCCATCCGTGGGCGACAACGGAAGGGAGGAGGGGGGTTGATCCCACTCCCAGATCTGAGGGTCAACGGCCGGCGAAGGCAACGTGTGCCTCGAAGATGGTTTGGACGTCCGCAGCCTGTGGATGGTCGGCGGTGACGACGAATTCGCCCGTCGGGCAAAAGTACCTGGCTAGGGCGTCTTCCCTCAATGTCTAGATTGAACGGCGGCAAGGGACCAGGGCCAGGATCACAGCCAGTCAGTGGACTTTCGACCGAATGGGACAGAGATGAGAGACGGCAGAGGTGTGCCCATCCGGACGGGCATCAGCATCGCGCTATTCGTTGTCTTGCTCGGTTTGGGTGGCGTCGTCATCTGGGGTGTGCGCAACATCATCACCTCGATTCCCACTCCCAGCGACCTGGCTGAGGCAGTCCAGCCACGACCTTATGAGGAGATCGGCCCGGTCGTAATCAGCTCGATTCGCAAGTTGGCCAACCTGACCACGATCGAGGTCGTCGAATACACCATGATCGAGAAAGGGACCGATCGGGGATGGCTCGCCTGGGCTAGGGGGGACAGCATTCAGTTGTTCGCCGTAGCGCGTATCGGAGCGGGAGTAGATCTCAGTCGGATCACCATCCGCGACATATCCGTCGACACCGGAGAGGGAGTGGTCGAGATGGTCGTGCCTCATGCCGAGATCCAGTACGTGGCGGTGGACAACGAGGCCACTCAGATACTCGACCGAAGGACTGGCCTGTTCACCAGAGGAGATCCGCGTTTGGAGTCTGATGCAAGAGAGGTCGCAGAGGAGGTACTGGTCAGGATCGCCCAAGAGGAGGGCATCCTGGCTGAAGCCGAAGCCAATGCGCGAGAGGTCCTGACGAACTTCCTGCTGGGGCTCGGATACCGTGACGTGATCGTCGAGTTCGATGAGTAGGCGGGCTCAGATCCCCAGTGGACGTGATCGCGGTCTCCACTGAGCCTTTCCTGGTCCCTGGCTTTTGAGCGCTTTCCCTCGATCGACGACACCGGTATCCTCGGTTTGTCGATTGACGACCTCTCACCAGGCGATACGTCGATCTTGCGGGTGTAGTTCAATGGTAGAACACGAGCTTCCCAAGCTCGGAGCGAGGGTTCGATTCCCTTCACCCGCTCCAGTTGATCTTCTCTGACCGCACCATTCGCGAGGCGCTGGCTGCCGGGCGCATCCAAATCGATCCACTGCTGGCCGAATACATCCAGCCGTCGTCGGTCGACCTACGGGTAGCCAACGGGTTTCGTGTCTTCCAGAATCACCGCTACCCCTTCATCGATCCCCGGGCACCGCAATCCGACCTCACCTCGATCATCGAGGTCCCGGGAACAGAGCCGTTCATGCTGCACCCCGGCGAGTTCGTCTTGGGGTCGACCCTGGAGAAGATCACGTTGGGCAACGACGTGGTGGCTCGCCTCGAGGGCAAGTCCTCGCTGGGGCGGTTGGGTCTACTCATCCACTCGACGGCCGGCTTCGTCGACCCTGGCTTCCATGGGCATATCACGCTGGAGCTGTCCAATGTCGCCACACTTCCCATCGCCATCTACCCGGGGATGAAAATCGGTCAGATCAGTTTTTATGCCATGACCACCGACGCCGACCAGCCCTACGGGTCACCCTCCTTGGGATCCAAGTACCAGGGCCAGGAGGGCCCCACACCGAGCCGTTCCCATCACGATTTCGACAGTGAGGACGCGGCGACGGCCCGAAGTGAGGACTAGCGCTTTAGCGTGACTGGCGGATGGGCCCGGCGAACACCCTCAGTGGCGACGAGACTACGGCTATCCCACCAGGCTTCTTCGGAGCCTTGAGTCCACAAGTGGGCTAGCGGTGGTACCCCTCCAAAACGGCGACCTTCGGGTCGCCGCGCCCATTGGCGTCATGAGCGCTGATCGATCAGGGCCTCCACCCTGGCCCGAAACCGGGGGAGGCGGTCCATGGCCTCACGGAAGTCCCACGACATCAGCGTGCCAACGCGACATACCTGGGCTTTCTCAGCTGACGTCGCGCCCCAGGTCTGCGAAGCGCGTGAACTCGGGGAGGAACGCCATGTCCACCGACCCGG
>CAZKFU010000088.1:0-5777 GCA_964552165.1 uncultured Acidimicrobiaceae bacterium | reverse complement strand
GTTCGGCCGCGGCGACCGCCGCTTCGAGTTCCGCGATGGCCGTGCCGAGGTCGTCGGAGACGCGGTCGAGCGCGTTGACGCTCTCCGATGTGTGTAAGCGCAGCGTCTCGATGTTGGCCAGCCGCGAGGCCTCTGCCCGGATCCGCTCCTCGTCTCCAGGTGAGAAGCCCGCGTCCGCGATCTCCTTGGCCTGATACAAGGCAAGATCGCGCTCCCGCTCCAACGCGTGTCGATCACCACCAAGTGTCTCCACCATCGAGGAGGCGCTCTGAAAGCGACGCCATCGTGCCTGGTAGTCATCCCTGGCCGCGATCCCTGCGAAGTCGAGCTCGGCGTCGATGAGCTGGCGGACTGCGCCACGCTTGGTCAGCGTCAGCTGGTCATGCTGGCCGATGATCTCAACGTTGGTCCCAACAGTCGAAGCCAGCGCCGCCACCGATGACAACGCTCCGTTAAGCAGGGCTCTGCTGCGGCCAGAGCGTGGGACCACGCGAGCCGCGCCCCTCTCCTCGCCATTGGCGCCGGTGAACAAGCCATCAACGTGGGCCTCCTCGCCGAAAGGCCCCACCGCGTCGGGGTTTGCCTCGGCGCCGGTGAGCAGGCGAATCGCGCCCAGCAGAAGGGTCTTTCCGGCCCCGGTCTCGCCTGTGATGACGGTGAAGCCTTCATGTGGTTCCAGTGTGGCCTCGGCGATGACACCGAGGTTGGAGACGCGAAGGATCTGAAGCATCAAGCCAGCCTGAACTTGTCCTTGATGCGGGAGGCGAACGAGCGTTGCCGGAGGACGACGAACCGCACGGGACCGGGAGCTCGGGTGATGGTCACCGACTCGCCTCTCTGCAGCTCACCCATCGCGATCTTGTCCACCGTCACCTTCACCGGCCGATCCAGGGAGACGGAGATTGTCACCTTGGACTCGGGTGAGAGAACCACCGACCGGTCGAACAGAGAGTGGGTCGCCACCGGCGTCAGGATCAGAGCGTCGAGCCCAGGATCGGCGAGGGGCCCCTGCGCCGAGAAGTTGTAGGCGGTCGACCCGGTCGGCGTGGCGACAATGAGCCCGTCGGCCCGGTAGGTCGTGAAGTGCTCATCGTCAATGGCGACTTCGAGGCTGATGAGCCTGCTGCTGTCCACCTTCTCCACCACCACGTCGTTGAGCCCGGTAGCCGTCCCCGCCCTGGTCTGGGCGGTCAGGGCCATCCGCTCCCCCACGGTGTACTGCCCCGCCCCAAGGCTCGCGATCACGTGCTCGAGGTCGCCCGGTTCGGCCTCGGCGAGAAATCCGATGGTTCCGAGGTTGAACCCGAGAACCGGCGCATCAAGGCGGAGAGAGGTCTGCACCGCGGCCAGCACCGTTCCGTCGCCTCCGACGGCGGCTACGACGTCGACGGCGCCCTCGGGGTCATCACCCCTCGATACCTCATGGCCCTGGGCAAGAGCGGCCTCGCTGAGCCGAGCGGCGAAGTCCTCCGCCACCTGCCGGCCCTCGCGAACTACGAGATGGATTCTCAGGAGCGGTCCGATCTGTCCAGGATCTCCGTGAGCAGCTCGGTCAGACGTGACACCGGTTCCGGCAGTTGAGCCGGATCGAGCTCTTCAAGGGAGCGGAGGGCATCGTCGATCTCTTCGAGCTCCTCAGGTGTTAGGTCCATCCTCCGCATTATCGCGCTGGGCGAGAACGAAATCGACGGCATCTCCCAGATCGGCCACCGAGATGACACCCGGGGGAGCGTCTCCATCACTGATACCGGTGGCGACCAGGATCGCTCCCCAGTCGTCACCGGCGAGGGCGATGTCGGTGTCGAGTCGATCACCGATCACCCAGACCGGATCCTCGACTCTGGAGGCGATGAGTTGACGCATCGGAGGGAGTGGTTTCCCCGCGATCTCAGGGGTCACCCCCGAGGCCGTCGCCAGCGCCGCCACCACGGCTCCCGCGCCGGGGAGCAGGCCACGATCTGTGGGGTAGGTGGGGTCGATGTTGGTGGCGATGAACCTGGCCCCGGCGCGTAGGGAGCGAGAGGCATGATCGAGCGTCTCATAGCGGAAGTCCTTGTCGACCCCGACGACTACCGCGGTCGCCACCTGCCAGTCGTCGACGACGTCGAGCCCGACTTCGGTCAGCGCCAGTCCGATCCCCTCGCCACCCACCACCAGACAGGCGGCACCTGTCCCCGCGAGCATCGAGGCCGCGGCCATGGCTGAGGTCAGGATCTGATCGGTCCTCGCCTGGTACCCGGTGATCTCGGCTACCCGACGAGCCACCTCGGCCGGAGGTCGCATGCTGTTGTTGGTGGCGAACAACACCCTGATCCCGGCGTCATCGAGCCGCTGAAGGGCCTTGCCCGCCCCGGGGATCTCGCTGCCTCCCAGATAAACGACACCATCGAGATCGCAGACAACCGTGGTCATCGGGCTGATACCAGTTCGCCAAAGCGCTCGAGGACACCCTCATAGAGGCGAGCCGTCATGCGGACCGATTCGGCACCGACCCTTTCGTCGTGACCGTGAAAGAGCGACAGCATCTCGGAGAAGCCAAGCCGGTCGTCGAAGATTCCCACCCCATAGCAGACCGTTCCCCGCGATCTCCAGAAACGAGCGTCTGTGGAGACGCTCATCATCGTGGGGAGCAGTCGTCGATGACCGAGGTCGGCTTCCACCGAGTCGGCAATCGCCTCCCAGAGAGGGTTGGGATCGGTGGTGCTCACCGTGGCAACGTGATCGGCAACCGGATCGATCTGCACCCGATCGGCGGCCGAGCCCATCGCCTTCCGCAGGACGTCGTCGACATCTTGCCGGGTGATTCCCGGGGATGCCCTGACATCTATCTGCGCCTCGGCTTGGTCGGCGATGACGTTCATCTTGGCTCCGGCCCGAATCACGTTCGGCGAGAGTGTGAGGTGGCTCAATGCGTGGAGGTATCGAGCAAGCAACGGATCGTCGATGGCGATCTCGTCGATGGCGTCGTCGAGCGAGTCAGGATCGAGAAGCCGGTCTCGCGTGTTGCCGCCAAGGTCGAGGGCCGAGACGAAGGCGTCCCACCCCGGCCACGGGGTAACGGGCATCGGGGTTTCGAAGATGCCGGTGACGGCATCGACGAGGGGGCGGATGGCGTTGTCGGATCCGTAGGGAGAAGAGCCGTGGCCCGGTACCCCCCCAGTCGTGAGCTTTGACCAAAATCCTCCCTTCTCCCCCACCGCCACCGGGATCAACGGGCCCTCCGAGCCGGTCAGCGCCGGATAGGCCACCTCCGTCAACAGATAGTCGGCACCCACCAGGTCCCACCGATCCTCGACCAACCGCCTCGCCCCCAGCCCACCAGCGTTCTCCTCGTCGGCGACCGCAGCGAACACGAGGTCGTTCGCCAGCTCGGCTTCGCCTCGGATGTAGGGCGCGGCCGCTACCGCCATGGCTGCCGTGACGTTGAGCATGTCGACAGCCCCCCGACCGTAGACCACGCCATCGGCCTCCTCACCGGCGAAGGGATCCACCGACCATGCCGCGGCATCCGCCGGGACCACATCGAGATGAGGGACTAGGGCGAGGGTCGGGGCGTTCGGGTCGGTCCCGGCGATGCGGTAGATCAAAGATTGCCTTCCTGGAGCGGGCTCGAAGACGCTGCCGGGGACCCCGAAGAAGTCTCGCAGCGTGGCTACCGAGCGTTCCTCGTGACCACTGGATGCCATGCCGTCGTTGACACAGGCGTTGCGGATCAGCTCTTTCATGAGGTGAACCGGATCGACGCTCATGAAGCTTCCCGGGCCAGGACCTGATTGATCAGCGGGGTCATCGACTGGGTTATCGGATACCCGGCAACCTCCTCGAGAGGGACGAAGCGAGCCTCCGCCGCATCGTCTCCCGCACGCAGCTCACCGCCAACGACTCTGGCGTCGAAATCGACCAGAGCGAAATGCCATTCGGGCGGGTCTCCGGGGCCGATGTTCTCGCCGACCCAGAGAGGGTCCCCGATCTCGACCTCGAGACCGGTCTCTTCCTTGACCTCCCGAGCCGCGGCCTGGCGCCATGTCTCCCCGGGTCGGACCCTCCCCCCCGGGACGGCCCAGAGGCCCCGGCCCGGATCACGACGGCGCCTCACCAAGAGAATCCTGCCGTCCTCGATGATCACGGCGCCGGACCCTGGCACGGGGCTGCTCGGCTCACTCATCGCGGTGATGCATGATTATTGACCGTGCGGCAAAACCACCGGCCTCGAAGAAGTTCTTCACCAGACGGTGACCCGGAAGGACATGGGCGTCGAAACGGGTGATCCCACGGGCCCGGAAGCTTTCCATCGCCATGTCACGCATTGCCTCGGCTACGCCCACCTCGCGAGCTTCTGGTTCGACAAAAACGAGGCGTATCGACCCCACCACCTCGCCTCCAGCCTGCGGGAGCAGCCCGGTCACCTCGGCCAGGAGGAAGCCAACCGGGTACCCGTCGATCGTGCCCACCAACAGCTCGGTGTCGGGGTCGGTGACGGCACCGGTGAGCGACGACGTCACCGGCTCGGGGAGCCCGTCGGCGAGGGGCCACATGGCATGCAACGCCGTCATCTCCTTCTCGAGAAGCCGGTAGAGGTCCTCGAGGCGCGGCATCTCATCGAGTGTTGCCTTATGCGAGGCGACGATCATCGGCTCCAGAACCGTAACCGCCCCAGGGCCCACTTGGTCACCAGCCACATTGCCTCGGCCACGATCCCGGGCCCCATCTTCGATGTGCCCTCGGTCCGGTCACGGAAGGTGATGGGGATCTCGACGATGGAGAAGCCCTCCTGATGGGCACGCCACACCATCTCGACTTGGAACCCGTACCCCGAGGCCTCGGCGCTCCGGTAGGGCAGTGTGCGCAGGGCATTGGCGTCGAATGCCCTGAATCCGGCTGTGGCGTCTCGAATTGGAATCCCCAGCATGATTCGCGCATACGTGTTCCCTCCCCGAGAGACCCACCGACGCAGCAACGGCCAGTCGGGGGTGGATCCTCCCGCCACGTAGCGGCTGCCGATGCAAACGTCGGCACCGGCGATTATCTCGCCCACCAGGCGAGGGAGATCTCCCGGGTCGTGTGAGAAATCGGCGTCCATCTCGACCACTATCTCTGCCCGCTGCTCCAGGGCAAGATCAAAGCCGTCGGCGTAAGCAGAGCCCAATCCTTGCTTGGCGGGACGGTGGACGACCTGAAACCCGGGGACCGGCCGGGCGATCTCGTCGGCTATTCGACCCGTTCCATCGGGAGAGGCGTCGTCGACGACGACTAGTGAATAGCCGTGAAGAAGGACCGCGGCCACGAGATGCGCCAGGTTCTCCGCCTCGTTGTAGGTGGGTATTACGACCGTGACTCGGTCAGGAGACACAATCGGTGCAGAGCATCTTCTTGCGATTTGCCAGCTGGCTCGTTCGCTTGACGAGAAAACAGGACTGGCACACGAATTCCCCGGTCTTTGGGGCTTGTGCCTCCACGTTGAGCGTCAGCTCTTCCCGTCGAATGGCTCGCAGTTCCTCAACCTCGTCGACAAGCAATGACTCTGCCGCCTCGTCGTCGAGGAGCGCCAGCTCTTCGCTCTCCAGCTCCTCGAGGGCTTCAGCGGTCTCCTCGTCGTGGTCTTCACCCACCGGCTCATCGGCATCGTCCTCGAAGTCGTCATCACCCTCGTCCTCGTCGTCGTTGAGGAGATCGTCGGCCAAGACGACGTCGAGATCTTCCTCGATGTCGTCTTCATCGATGTCGTCTTCGTCGATGTCGTCTTCGTCGATGTCCTCCGGATCCGGCTCGACCAGAAG
>CAZKFU010000087.1:0-5838 GCA_964552165.1 uncultured Acidimicrobiaceae bacterium | reverse complement strand
ACACCGGTCTCGTCGCCGCGCCCGGCAGCGAGCCGGATGTGGCATTCGCCGCTCTGGCGGAGGCCGTAGTGGCGCGCCGTCCCCGCGTGCGCACACATCCCGACCTGGTGATCAAGTGACATTTGCGCCTTGTAGCGCACGGATCGAGCCGGGAGCCGGTCTTACAGGAGGCCTGAGACGCCGACCGGGGGCAGCGTCCCCGTCGTCAACCTGATCACCCAGACCGCGACCAGAAGCACCGCGGTGCCGGCGAGCAGGATCTGGATGGTCCTCTGACCGAGAGCGGGCACCACGCCCAATCGTCTCCCCATGACATAACCCCACGCCAACAGAGCCTGGGCGGCGATGAGGGGGACCAAGGGGTGATACGTCATGGCGGTTGCCATGTCGCCCCTCAGGAGGTTGGCAGCGGCCCGGGTCAGGCCACACCCGGGGCAGGCGGTCCCGGTGCACAGCGCCCAGGGGCACACCGTGGGGCCGTCGCCGGCCACGGGGACAGCCACCAGAGCCCCGATCAGCAGAAGCGGGGCGACGGGGAGGAGCTTCTCCCGCACCCCGGCGATACCGATCACCTCAACGAATCGAAGAGCCCGATGTTGATGGCGCCGGCGAGCACCAGGACGAGGACTATCGCTCCTATGCCCAAGAACACCGTGCCCACGATCCCCAGGATCTTCCCCGCGTTGGCGGTGCCACGGTTGGCCGGGTCGCGCCGGCCGCTGTCGATGGCCTTGAGCTCGTTGTTCCCGATGCTCCAGGCGAAGGGCCCGAGGACCGCGCAGATGACGATTGCCAGAATCCCCAGGACCAGAGCCGTGGTGGCTTGGCTCGGCTCCGAGTAGGCGGGGGCTGAGTTCTCGAAGGACATCCCGCCACGCTACCGCCCGAACCTGTCCAGCGTCCGGTAGAGCGTCGATGCCGGCGACAGGAACCAGGGGTGGTTGTGGTAGTACCAGCGTGTCGGGTGCGGGATCGACGCAAAGACGCTTGGCGGGTCCTCGCCGAGGAGCATCCCGGCCAGGTCATGTCCGAGGAGCGTGGCCAATCCCACGCCGTGTCCGGCGTAGCCCAGTGCGTACCAGGCGTCGTCTATCTGCCCGATGTGTGGGGTCAGGTCGAAGGGAACTCCAAGTCGGCCTCCCCACACGTGGGTGATTTCCACTCCGGCCAGATCAGGGAAATAGCGGGCCATGGCGTTGCCAAGATCGGCGGCCGACCGGTCGAGATCAAGGTCGGCGCGTAGGTTTCGGCGCCCTCCGATGAGGAACCGGTCGTCGTGCGTACGCCGCATGTAATGGAGTAGCCGCCTCTTGGTGTAGGCCATTGCCCCACCAGGAAAGATCCGCTCCGCCCGCTCCCGGCCCAAAGGCTCGGTCACGATGATGTACGAACCGACGGGGACCACCCGGCGGCGCAGCTCGGGTGATGGGGTTCTCCCGGTGTAGCCGTTGGTGGCGATGATGACCTCTCCGGCGTGGACGGTGCCGCGAGTCGTTTCCACGCGGTGGCCCCTGGAAGTGCGCTCCAACCGCTCGGCGCGGCAGCTTCCGACGACTGCTGCTCCCTTCCGCCACGCGGCATTGGCCAATCCGAACGAAAAGCGAGCGGGATGAATGCCAAACCCCTCGGGCTCGTACAAGGCGGCTCTGAAGGCGTCGGATCCGACCACCCGGGACACCTGGCCGCCGGTCAGCACCTCCCATTGGGCACCAAGGTTCTCCGAATACCACCGGGCCGTGTCCTCGAACCTGGCCCCGTCCTCGGCCCGCAATCCCAAGGCGGCAATCCCGCCGCGGTGGATTAGCGCCTCGATGCCGTGGGATCGAGCGAGGTCATGAACGATGTCCACCGACCGCACCGAGGCATCCCACATCGCCCGGGCCACGTCGGGGCCCAGCCGGCCGAATATCTTTCTCACCCCGGCCTTGACATCGGGCGAGACCATCCCGCCATTGATAGAAGAGGCGCCCCCGGCCACCTCGCCCTCGTCGATCACGATGACGCTCTTCCCCGCCGCGGCGAGCCGGAGCGCAGCCGACAACCCTGTGAGCCCTGACCCGACGATCAGGAAGTCGGTCTCGGCGGGGAGCTGTTCCTCGTGGTAGCTGTCGATCCGTGGATAGTCGTCGACCCAGAAAGGGGCGTGTTTCACAGACCCTCGAGCCCAGAGCGGAACAGCACCGCCATCTCTTCGATCTCCTCGGGGGTGAGCGTCAGGGGCGGTGACACCTGGAGCCCGCCCCCGCCGATGGCCCTGGTGAGTACCCCGGCCTCACGGCAGGAGACTGCGGCACGGTAGGGGAGCTTCTCGTCGCCGGTGACCAGTTGAATGGCTGCCAGGGCTCCGATGCCACGCCGAATCGAGTCGACGACCTTCAACTCCTCGAGAGGCAGCAGCGCCTCGAAGAGCTCGGCTTCAAGCCGACGGGCACGTTCCAGGAGGCCCTCGTTCTCGATGATCTCCATCACCTTGAGCCCGGCGACGCAGGCGGCGGCGTGTCCCGAGTAGGTGTACCCGTGGCGGAACACCAGCCCGGGCTCGGTGAAGAACGGCTCCACCACCCGCGACGACGCCACCACCCCTCCCAATGGGGCGTACCCGCAGGTGACTCCCTTGGCAAAAGTGATCAGATCGGGTTCCAAGCCGTAGAGGTTGGCGGCAAACCAGTCGCCGCAGCGCCCGAACCCGGTGATCACCTCATCGGATATGAAGAGGCCTCCGCAGCCCCGCATCGACTGCCGAATGTTGCTCAGGTACTCGGGGGAGACCGGCCGGATCCCTCCGGCGCCGATCACCGGCTCGACAAAGATGCCGGCGATGCGGTTCGCTCCGGCGTGGTCGATGGCCTTGTCCACGGCTTCGGCGTCATCGAAGGGGACTGTGACCACGTCGGAGACGAGGTCACCCCCGTACCCGATCCGGTTGGGCTCCATGCCACCCAGCGTGGTGCCGTAGGTGTGCATTCCGTGGTACGCCCACTCCCTGGAGATGAACACCGTCCGCTCCGGCTCCCCTATCGCCGAGAAGTAGCGGCGAGCCAGTTTGGCTGCGGTGTCGACCGCGTCGGATCCGCCGGAGCCGAAGAAAACCTTCGACCCCGGGTCCGGGGAGACCGAGGCGATCCGCTCCGCCAACTCGATTGGTGGCCTGGTGGCATAGTCGACGAATGTGTGGAACGCGGGAAGCTTGGCCATCTGGGCCGAGACCGCGTCCACTATCTCGGCCCGTCCGTAGCCGACATTCATGTACCAAAGGCCGGCGGCCGCGTCGAGATAGCGACGGCCCGACTCGTCGAAGACATAGACGCCTTCCCCCCTGTCGACCACGAAGTAGTCGTGCTGAACCTTGGACATCTCGGCGAATGGGTGCCAGAAGGAATACATGCCGGGGAGCGTAACCGGCGGCCGTGCCCGCCTGTCTCCTGAGACGAGGCTCTTGCCACGATTCAGCGTTGAGTAACGCTCTATGGAGGTATAGAACTTGTCGTAGCGGTAGTGTGCCATCGAACACATGTTCGTAATCTGGACTAATCCCCTCAGGCACCAATACCTGGTGGGGCCAGACCCTCCCTAGCCCTTTACTCTGTCGCCATGTCGTCGGATGTGGTTTTCGTCAACGGACCGGTGTTCACCGGGGACGCCGCACCGCGGTTCGCCCGGGCGGTAGCCGTGACCGGCGAGCGGATCGTCGCCGTGGGGCACGAGTCGGATGTCAGGGAGTTGATCGGCCCCGGCACCGAGGTGGTCGATCTGGCGGGTCGGATGGTCTGCCCTGGGTTTCAGGATGCCCACGTCCACCCGGGCAGCAGCGGGCTCGACCTGCTTCGCTGCTCCTTCGAGGGCTGCGTCGATGCCGAGACGGCGGTTGCCTTCGTCGCCGTTTATGCGACTTCCCATCCCGAGCAGGAGTGGATCCTCGGGGGTGGGTGGTCCCAGGACTGGTTTCCACGGGGTTGCCCTTCCAAGGAGGCGTTGGACGCGGTCGTCCCCGACCGTCCTGCTCTGCTCTACAACCGCGACGGGCATGGTGCCTGGGCCAACTCGATAGCCCTTCGCCTCGCCGGCGTCGACGAGGCGACGGAGGATCCCGGTGACGGGCGGATCGAGCGCAACGCCGACGGATCGCCACAGGGAACGCTCCACGAGGGCGCCGCCGGGATGGTCGAGCGGGTTGCGCCCAAGGATTCCTTCCAGGAGAGGAGAGCCGGGCTGCTGCGTGGCCAGGACTATTTGCTGTCACTGGGGATCACGGGCTGGCAGGACGCCCACGTCAATGAGCCGACGCACCGGGTCTACAGGTCGCTGGCCGAGGGCGGCGAGCTGATTGGCCACGCTATCGGCGCCTTGTGGTGGGACCGCCACCGCGGTCTCGAGCAAGTCGAAGAGCTCGAGCACATGCGCGCCGAGCCGGCTGGAAGGTACCGACCAGGTCCGGTCAAGCTGATGCTCGACGGAGTGGTGGAGAGCCACACCGCCTCGATGCTCGAGCCCTACCTGGACGATGGAAACCCGACCGACAACCGAGGTATCGACTTCATCGACCACGGTCAAGTCCAGGAGATCGTCACCGAGCTCGATCGAAGAGGCTTCTCCTGTCACTTCCATGCGATCGGTGACGCCGCTGTTCGAAGCGCACTCGACGCCGTCGAGGCGGCGAGGATCGCCAACGGGTGGTCAGCGGGGCGCCACCACATCGCCCACCTCCAGGTGATCCATCCAAACGACATCCCTCGCTTCCGTCGACTCGGTGTGGCCGCCAACATCCAGCCTCTTTGGGCCTGTGACGGGGGATACCAGACCGAGTTGACCAAGCCGGTCCTCGGATCGGAGCGAACTGGGTGGCAATACCCCTTTGGGAGCCTCTTCCGAAGCGGGGCCACCCTGGCCATGGGCTCCGATTGGGGGGTCTCCACGGCCGACGTGATGAAGCAGGTTGAGGTGGCGGTGACAAGAACCAGCTCGGATGAACCGGATCTGCCTCCTCTTGGCCCCGGGGAGCGGATCGACCTTGGCACCGCCCTCTCTGCGTTCACTGCCGGATCGGCATACATAAACCATCGGGACGGCCATTCGGGGAAGGTGGTTCCCGGTATGCTCGCCGACCTGGTGGTTCTCGACGGGGACCCCTTCGATGGGCCGGTGGCCGGGATCGGGGTGACGATGACGATGGTGTCGGGTGAGGTCGTGTACCGGAGCAGCCTGTGAGCGAGTCGGCAGTCGCTCTCATCGGTGTGACCAAGCGTTTTGGAGCCGAAGTGGTGGCCGTCGACGATGTCGACCTCCTCGTCAATGACGGAGAGTTCTTCTCACTGCTCGGCCCTTCGGGGTGTGGCAAGACGACGACGTTGCGGATGATCGCCGGGTTCGAGTACCCGACCGCGGGGTCGATCTCGATCCACGGGACCGACATGGGGCTTCTTCCCGCCAACAAGAGACCGGTGAACACGGTCTTCCAGTCATATGCCCTCTTCCCCCACATGACGGTGGACGAGAACGTGGGGTTTGGGCTTCTGATGAGGGGGTCCAACAGGAACGACATCGCTTCCAAGGTGAACCGTGCCCTTGACCTGGTACAGCTCTCTCACCGCGCTTCCGCCCGACCCAGCCAGCTCTCGGGTGGTCAGCAACAGCGGGTGGCGCTGGCGCGGGCGCTGGTGAACGAGCCGGAGGTGTTGCTGCTCGACGAGCCCCTGGGTGCGCTCGATCTCAAGCTGCGTCAGGCGATGCAGGTGGAGCTCAAGGACCTTCAGGCGAGAGTGGGGATCACCTTCATCTACGTCACCCACGACCAGGAGGAGGCCCTCACCATGTCCGACCGGATCGGGGTGATGAACGAGG